>JBAUOG010000454.1:0-11901 GCA_049579625.1 Bryobacteraceae bacterium | reverse complement strand
CTCCTGGTCGTCCCAAATCATCGACGCAACATTTGCGAAGCTCCTACGTCAAAGCGGCCTCCGCCATACGGATGCACCGAACAATTTCCGTAACGTGCGTTTGCGCAAGTGGGCAGACTCCACTTCGGTAAGGCGATACCAATTACTGGGAACTGGAGGACAGCCCCTTCGCCATCGCATAGAGCGCGGAGAAGATCATCTTATGGGCGAGATCGCCCGTCGCGCCGAAGAGCACTAGCGCATCCGAACGGGAGGGGGCATCAAGCACCTTCGTTCTTGGCCGCGGCCCTTACCCCGCGGCCACCGAACTGATACGAGGAGCGGGAAACATGCCGTTGGCGGAACTTTCTTCGCCACGCGAGTTGAAGTGTTCGCACAGTGTCGGACAGAGGATTGAGCCGCTCCAAGAGAGGCCTGATGGCGCCGCCAACTCTATTCATCAATCGGCTCAGGCGGCGAACACCACGTCGTCGATCACGCATGCTCCTACGGTTCAACCGCGGTACCGCACGCGCTTGACAGTCAACAGGACCCGTCGAGCGCGCCCACTACCAGCGACTTCGAGCTGAAGGCCACGGCCACGGGCGCCCCGCCTCACGGTGATTGCGATCGATTGCCATCGGTTCTCATAGCGATGCTTCGCTCCGGTCAACCACTTCCGCGCCCCAGAGACATGGACGACAAGCGTCTTCCCGCCGTCTTCTTCATTGAGTTGGATACCCATGGTTAACTCCTTGGTCAATCTCGGTTCAAACTGTTTTGCGCGTCGCGCTCGTTTGTCGGTCCTTCGCCGCCGGTTTCCACCTCGGCGCTTCGAACTGGCTCCATTTCCAGCTACGAATCTCCGATGCGCCGCTATTACAGTGAGTACCAGTAGCCTCCATTGAGTATGGCTGCATTTTGCTAAGATTTAGTCGCCTCGAAACAATCCCGGTCCTCGCTCGTACCGACGCGACTAATTGGAACTGGTGCGACTGCTTTCGAGCAAATACGCTGCTATTCTAAGTCCGATACTGCGGTAAGCTTGCGCCTTTTGCGTGCGCTGTCCGACGTCGCTGTCACAACACCCGACCCTCTCTTCCGTCGGATTCTCGCAGAGCGTGGCCGTCGAATCATCAGCGCTCGCGGGTCTGACGTTAGTGGCGGACGCCGATGTGCGATAAGCTAGTAAACAGGTCTGGCGAGAACTCGTTCGCCGGTCACCTACAATCGTCTGAAACGCTGAGCGGGAGTAATTCAGCGGTAGAATGCCAGCTTCCCAAGCTGGACGTCACTGGTTCGATCCCCGTCTCCCGCTCCATGTTTTCAATGGTTTAGCGGGAATGGCCAGGAATGCGATTAATGCGTTAAGGGCATAAAATGCTGATTCTGAATGGTTTATCGGCATCTCCCGCGTTTTTATTGGAGACTGCCAGGTTTTCACAACACAGAGTTCAACGATGGCAATTGGAACGAACGGGGTCACGAAATCGCGGGTGAAGCAATTGCACGCGAGTTGTTGTAGTCCAGTTGCGTAGTACGCTTGCTTAAGCTCCGAAGTGATTCTTCGGTCTGCTCAACCTCCTGTAACCACAGCTACGCCTGCGTTGCCAATAGAGCACCCCAATGGAATCCAGCGCCGAACGCTGCGAAGCAGATCAGATCGCCACTCGCTGGCGGATGGTGTTCATGCCATTCCGACGCCGCGATCAGCATGGATGCCGAGGACGTGTTTCCGTAGCGATGGATGTTTGTGAAGAACCGGCTCGACGGAACGCCGATAGCTCGTGCTACCCGGTCAATCAGGTTTTGATTCGCTTGGTGCATAAGAAACACCGAAACCTCTTTGGGCTTGACCTCACCTGCGCCCAACACCTCCGCGATGGCCGAAGGAAGCTTGCGCGAAGCCTGCATGATCACAGTAAGTCCATTCATTTTCACCGTCCCTTCCAGATCCAGCTTCAGATCCTCAGCGAAGTTCCCGTCCGAGTGCAACGCGTGGTTCCGAATCTGCAAGCCTGTGTCAGCGGGATCTACCAGGCAGGCGCCGGCGCCGTCACCGAAAAGGATCGCGACGTTCTTGTTGAGCGGTTCGCGCTGCGCCGGCTCAGACATCTTCTCGGCCGCGACCACGAGCACCGTTCCGTAAACCGGCGCTAACTGGCTCGCCGTGGCCAGCGCAAAAAGGGATCCGGCGCTCGCGACGGGGAGGTCCAGCGCCGGAATCCCGGCCAGTCCCAACTCTTTCGCGACAAGAGCAGCAGGACCGGGGAACCGTTGCTCGGCCGACCCCGAGGATACGATGACCAGCTTCACGTCCGACGCTGAAACTCTGCCTCGGTCAAGGCAATCCTGGGCTGCCTGCACGGCGAGCGATGCCACGCTCTGTTCCTTCGCAACCCGGCGCTCTTCAATGCCGCTTACTTCGTAAATCCATTCGGGCTTGCAGCCCAACCTTCCTGCCAGTTCGTTGTTGGTCAGTACTTGCTCGGGAAGATAGCGGCCAAAGGATCGAATAGAGGGCATCGCAGTAGTGACGACTCACTCAGCTAGGCGCCGCGGCTCGCCAGGTAGCTTTCAATTCGATCGACCGATTCGAATTTGCGGGGATTCAAATCAGCGTCGGGAATCTTCAGTCCAAACTGCCGCTCCAATTCGCCCACCAGGTCCGGTAGGGCGAAGGAGTCAAAATAGCCGGAATCAAACAGACCTTCGTCATGTGATGGCGCGGCCTTCCCGGAGAGCTTCTGGATGATGCTAATGATGATCTCTTGGTTTTCCATTCTAAATGACTCCCTGCCCTCGCCTAGAGAGGCGTTTGGAAGCTGGCAGCCTGCTGGGCCGATCGATAATGGGAGTTCTCAAGCTCCAGTTCTTCAAACAGCGCCTGTCCCAACAACTTGTACCCATCGCTGGTGAGATGGACGTGATCGGCTTGCCCCAGCCCTGCCTTTACCCACAGGTCGGTCGCCCCGGGACCGCCCATGCTCTGCCGCCAGTCCCAGAAAGCCGCGCCCACTTCCTGGGCTACCTCACGTTGCACGCGAACCACTTCATCGAGATGGGGCAGAGGGCGGAGCCGGCCGCAATCCGGCGGCCCAATCATCAGGATGGAAGCCACTGGCGCCGCCTTTCGCACGCGCGCCAGAACGCTACGCAGTTCCGCCCTATATTCTTCCCACCAAAATTTCGGGTTGTTGGCCTCGTTGGTTCCGTACGCCAATATAATCAGCGCGGGATCTCGCTCAGCCACCTGAGCTGACCAAAGTGTCTCATCCCAGTTCAGCATGACACTGGCCTGCGCTCCGTTGATACCCAGCGTTTCGACCGTCACTCCTCGATTCGCATCTGAAGCCCAGCCGAAGAGCCGCACCGGCGCCCGCGCGGTTGTGCGCAGCAAATACTCGTGCGTTCCTGGTTCTGGCGTGTACTCGTATACGCCGGAGGCAAGTTCACCGTTGGTATCGATCAGTCCGACTTGTTTGCCATCCACCGTCAACTCCATGGAGCCGCCATCCGGCTGTTGCAAGTAGAACAACTGCAAGCGGTCGCAGGAGGTCGTCAGCGATACGGTCTGGCCGGGTATGTGCGCGGTGATGCTGATTCCACTGAGCCCATCCCGGCCGTCACCCATTTGCGCCATCGTACCTTCGGTGACCCAACCGGTCGAGTTGCTTCCTGAAATGTCGAACCGGCGATATCCGCGAAACGGATGGCCTGCATGTGTAAAGCCTGGGCCCCCGGATCCATATTTAGCCTGAAACGCAATCCGCATCGAGTTTGCCCAATCGTCCGACGCAGTGTGCGAATCGCCGAACTGAAGAATGTGAACCGCTTGTCCCGACCGCTGGGCACTGTTCATCAATTCGAAAAACGGAACCAGCGCAGCCGCATTCTCGAAATGCGACCCCCGGACCACCATGCGATCCGTCACTTCCGTCAGCGCCGCCTGTCGCACCGCGGGCGAAACCCATTTCACCGCGACTCGGGATTTCGATTTTGAACCGGGCTTGTGGGTGGTCTGCGCCGTAGTGTGGGCCGGAGTCGCTGTCGCGTAGGATGTCGGAACGGCGCTGTCCTTTGTGCTGTTCGCGTGCGGTGTCGAATGCTTCACCGCTTGTTTTGTCGTGGCATGCCCCGTCGTATGTGATGTCGCGTGCCCCGCCTTGTGGACCGGCGAACCCGGTCTAACGGTGGCGGTGCTCGTGGGGTCAGTCGCCGTGGCCGCGAAGGCCAATCCCGTGAGGCAGAGCGCCACGGCGTAGAAATGAATAGCCCCGTGCCTCATCTGGATGGCTGCGCCTCCGGAGCTGGCGGCTTGCCCGGGTTCAATTGCTCAATCGTTTCTTGAAGCCGGCCCGGACGCGACTCGTAAGCGCCGATCAGCGCCTGCTCGAAAAGCACGCCCACCTTAGTGGCCCCCGCCGGCATCGGATGCATGAAATCGGCGCTCACTAATCTCGGTGTTGACGAATACCACCGTGCCATGGTGCCCTCGCCACCCATCGCTTCGAATGTATTGAAAAATGCGCATCCTGTCTCGACCGCAACCTGCCGCTGCACCTCAATCAAACGGGGTAGCGCCGCAGGCGTGCTAATGGCTCCGTCCGAACCTTTTTCGCCGCGGTCCATGGGGCTCATTATTAATATTGACGCATCTGGCAGTGCGCCGCGCAGCCGGGAGATCACCTTTCGCAGTTCGCCAGGGTATTCCCGGTCGATATAGTCGGGGAAAATACTCTCGTTGGTTCCGTAGTTCACTACTACTAAGTCGGGATTCTCATGGCGCAATGCGGTTGTCCACTGGCTTAACTCAAAGAATGCCACAACCATTTGAACCCTGGCACCGTTGATGCCCAGGCTGCTGTACTGGATGCCCGGACCGTCCTTATCGAACCGGAAGCCGAAGAGCCGCACCATCCCGGAGGCTACCGTCAGCTCCACCTCACTCGTGCCTGGAGGCAACGCGACTTCCGCAAACCCCGGGTGCTTAACGTCCGAGTCGGTATTGATCTCGGCCAGCATTTGCTCTCCAGCGCGAACCCGAAACACACCGCCATTCGGCTGCGCCACATAGTGGACAGTGGCCATGGTGTGTTTGTCGTCTGGTAATTGCACTCGCGAGAAGGCTCCTGGTTCGCCGCGAAAGCTCACGCCACCCAACCCGTGCATGCCGTCCTTGGCGCGGGTCGCATTCGAGCTGGCCGCCTCAATCTGCCAGCCCTGCGCATCGAGTTCAATGCCGCGGTGGGAGTACCACGCCCACGGCTTGGCAATCAGTACGAATCCGTGGCCAGCATCACCGAAGCGCTTGTCCAGCAGCGCTCGCACATCGGCTGTGATGTAATCCTGCGAAGTCGGCGAGTCGCCGTAATGCAGTATGCGGACGATCGCACCCGGCTGCCTCTGTTCCACCCGCTGCAGCGCCGCGAAGAATGTGGTGAGGCTTCCGGGCGGAGCGTTCAGATACGACAAGGGGCCCTGAGGCTCCGCGGAACGCGCCGGCGCTTTCGCCTGCACGCCAGTTTGCGGCTGCACAGCAACGACCTTCGCCACATTCGTTGCGGTTGCTGATGCGCCCGGGAAATCACGCTGCAAATGGAGCATCGAGATGAACTGAAGCGGCTGCAATCCCGCGAGTTTCTTGCCCGGCAGGTTTGGCAGGGCAGCCAGCAGCACTGCGAACGCAACAATGGTGAGCGCTGTCTTCTCTGGAAAGCTCTCGTTGCGTGTCCCTGTTGCCTGCATTGTGTCCCGTCAGAACTTCTGATAAATGAATGGCGCAGCGCTGGAGGTGGCCACATACTGGATTGCGACAACCAGCAAAGCGATCGCGCCGGCCTGCAGCACCGCAGGCGACCGGGCGAACCAGCCCTGTCCCGCGTCGAACCAGGCCTTCGGAATGAAGTGCGCCACGACGCCAATCCCCAGCACGAGCAAGAACGGCGCCGTCGTGTTCTCAAACGAGTATTGGAGCGACCCGATTTGAGCCAGGATCTGCAGCGCCGTCTTCATGCTGTCAGACCGGAAGAAGACCCACGCGAGCAGCACGAAGTGGAATGTCAGCACCGCCCCAGCTACCCGCAACCAAACCGCCCGTGCTACGTTCCTGCCGCCGCCGATTGCCTGCCAGGCGCGGAATCCCGCCAGCCCCAAACCGTGCAGCAATCCCCATGTCAAGAACGTCCAACTGACGCCGTGCCAGACGCCGGCAATCACCATCGTGATGATCAGGATCAGATACGCAAAGATCTTCCCGGGCGAGCGCAATCCCGGCAGCGAGAAGTAGAGATAGTCTCGCAGCCAATTCGAGAACGAGATATGCCAGCGGCGCCAGAAGTCTGCGATGTTCTCAGCCCGGTATGGTGTGTTGAAGTTAATCGGAAGCCGTATACCCAGCAGTAATGCGGAGCCCATCGCGATATCGGTATATCCGGAGAAATCGTAATAGAGTTGAAACGCATACGCGTAAACCGCCACCAGCACGTCGCCACCCGAATACAAGGTGGGCAAGTCGAACACCCGGTTAACCAGGTTTGTCGCCAGGTAATCGGCAATCAGAAACTTCTTCGTCAAACCGAGCCCGATCAGAAACAGCGCTCGCCCGCCGTCTTCGTTTGTCACTACGCCCACCTTGCCCCACAGCGGCAGCAGAGTCGCGACGCGCGTAATGGGCCCGGCCAACGTGGTCGGGAAGAAGCTCACCGAAGCCAGGTAGGCGAAGTAGCTACCTGCAGGCTTCGCGTCCCGGCGATAAACATCCAACGTATAGGTCAGCGCTTGGAGCGCATAGAAGGAGAGCCCCAGCGGCAGCACCCATCCAGAAGCGGCAGTTTGGTGCGTCCAACCTGCCCACGTTCCCACCACAACTGGGACATACTTACACGTGACAATCAGGCCGATGTTGATCGCCAGGCTGGTGCTCACCAGCAAGCGGCGCATACCCGGCCGCTCCGTTCGCCCCAGCGCGCGTCCTATCAGGAAGTCGCAGGTTGATGCCAGCGGCACCAGCGCCAGGTAGACCAGGCCCCATTTCGCATAGAAGAAATAGTTGGCAACGCAGATAACTGCAACACCGGCCATCCGCACACGGCGTACCAGCCAGTAGACAAAGAAGACCAGGACAAGAAAGTAGAAGTACTCCGGAGTGGAGAGCAACATAGGAGCGGAGTCGATTCGAGTATAGCCAGTTACCCGTTTCCTGCTCAGCCCGCTAAGTGATTATTTTTCATTCACGCGAAGCAGTCGCGATCCGTCACCTCCTACTCTTGCCGCAACGCGCTGGTTGGATCGATCCGGCTTGCGCGGCGGGCTGGCAGAAAGCTCGCCAGCAGAGCCGCTGCCACCAGGACCAGAATCATCATCACGAAAGTCAGTGGTTCGGTGGGCTGCATCCCTTCCACGAGGTGCTCGAGTGCCCGCCCTGCCCCCAATGCGGCGGCAATGCCAATGCCTGCGCCCACGGCGATCATTCCCAGACTCTGCCGCAGCACCATCCACATCACACTGCGGGCAGTTGCTCCAAGGGCCATCCGCACGCCGATTTCCGGCACCCTCTGTCCAGTCAGATAGGCCAATACACCGTAGATGCCGATACACGCCAACAGCAAAGCCAAGCCGGCGAATACGCCGAATAACAGCAACAGGAAGCGCTGCCGGGCAAGCGTGTTGCCGGCCAGTTCGTCCATGGCGTGAACTTCGTAGAGAACCTGGTCGCCGCCGGCGCCGCGTACGGCTCGCCTTAATGGCTCAATCACACTGAGTGGAGGAAGGTTCGTGCGCACCGCGATGGACATGAGTTCCGACCAGCGCCGCAAGAGCTTGTCGGGCACCTGCGCAAAAGGATAGTAGAGCTGCGCCCGCACGTGCGCTTGATCATCTGCAGCGAGCCCGAACTGCCGCACATGTCCGACCACGCCCACCACGCGCAAGGGATCCGAACCCAGGTCGATCCACACGTGCTTCCCGACTGCATCCAGCCCGCCGAAGGCCTGCTGCGCCATTACGTCGTCAATAACCGCGACACCCTCATTGCCGAGCCGGTCGCCCTCTTCAATGAATCGGCCTCGGAGCAGCGGGATGCCCATCACGTGTAAATAGTCCGGTGTCACGCTGTTTGCCAGCACGAATGGCTGCTTGTCCTCAGGCGGTTCTGCCGGGGTAGTCCAATATCCGATCTGGTTGTTGCCTTCGCGCATCGGTACCGTATCTACCATCGCCACCGATTGCACACCCGGCACGCGGCCGGCGTTATCGAGAACCTCCTTCCAAGCCGTCCGGATCTTGGCCGGATCCGCCAGCGTTCCGGGAGAAAGCGCCATACGCGTGACCAGCACATTCCGGATGTTGATGCCTGGGTCCAGGGACGAGAGATGCAGCAACGTGCGGCCCAGCATCCCGGCTGAAACCAACAGCACAACTGCGAGGGCGACCTCGGCCACGACAAAGCCGCCATGCAGGCGCCGCGAGCTTCCGGCAACTGTCCGCGAACCTGCTCGTAGCGTCTGCTCCAGGTCGCGCGCTTGAGTGCGCAACGCCGGCGCCAGTCCGAAAAGGAGTCCGCTCGCGAGCGAAGCGGCCAATGCAAACAGCAAAACATGCCAATCGAGTTGAACCCCTTCAGCGCGAGGCAGAGTACCGGGCCACAACGCCACAAACGGGCGGAGGCCGGCCATCGCCAGCAAGACGCCAAGCGCGCCTCCAGCAAGCGCTAGTACGGCGCTTTCTGTGAGACACTGCCGCGCAAGCCGGCCTCGGCCAGCGCCTAATGCAACGCGCATGGCCAGCTCGCGGTCGCGTGAAACGGCGCGCGCCAGCAGGAGGCTTCCAATGTTGGCGCAGGCAATCAAAAGAACTAGGCTGACCGCGCCCAGTAGCAACCAGAGTGTGGAACGGACATCGCCTACATCCGGACGCAGCGGCTCGGCTACGAACGTTCGGCCGTGATTCGATTTTGGATATTGCGCCTCGAGTTGGCGGGCAACCAGCTCCAGTTCCGCCTTCGCTTGTGCCGCCGTCGCTCCGGGTCGCAAGCGCGCCCAAACCCTGACTCCATGCCCCTCCCGATTCTGCATGAATGCTCCCGTTTCTTGACTCAAGGGGGTGAAGATATCCGTCTGGTCATCAGCAAGCCGGAACCCTGCGGGCGTGATGCCGACCACGGTGTAAGATTTCCCTTCGTAAACAATCGGCGTCCCGATCGCCCCTGCGCTTCCCCCGAAGCGGCGCTGCCACAATTCGTAGCTGATGATGGCCACCGGCGCTCCGCCCGGCCGGTCTTCTTCCGGCAGGAAGGCGCGTCCGCGAAACATTGGAACACGCACCACGGAGAAGAGGTCGAATGAGATCAGGCGGGCATCAATGTATTCCGGCTCGCCTGGCTTGCTTACCGTGCCTCCGCCGTAGCGAAAGGCTGCCATAGCTAGCGACGTGCTCTGACGTTTACAGTCGAGATAGTTGGGGTAAGTGAAGGCCCACAGATTTCCCCACTCCGTGCTCCAGCTGGTCTTTTCTTCCAGCTTGAGCAGCTTGTCGGGCTCAGGATATGCGAACGGCTTTAGCAGCACGCCGTTGATCACTGTGAACATGACGGTTGTCGCACCGGCGCCAAGCGCCAGCGTCAAAAGAGCGACCGCCGCAAAGCCCGGCCGCTGCCGCAGGGTGCGAATGGCATAGCTTACGTCGGACCACAGGTCCTCCAGCCAACGTGTTCCGCGCGCATCCCGGCACGTTTCCTTCACTTGTTCGGGACCACCCAAAGCCAGCCTCGCTTGTCTACGCGCCTCCGTGGGATCGTGCCCGCGCTCAATCAGTTCCGCCGCATACTGATCGACGTGGAATCGCAGTTCCTTGTCGAGCTGTTCTTCCATCTGGTTCCGATGCCGAAGCCGATGCCACCACGTCATTCCACACCTCCCTCCGCGAGACCAAGGATCAGCCCCACGGCTTCCGCCAGTCGCCCCCAGCTTTGAGTCTCCGTTTCGAGCTGTGCCCGTCCTTTCTTCGTCAGGGAATAGAACTTGGCTTCCCGTCCGGTCTCGGTCGCCTTCCAGTCGGCAGCCAGCAAACCGCGGTTTTCGAGCCGGTGCAAGGCCGGGTAGAGCGAGCCTTGCGGGACCTGAACCACGTCCCGAGACACCTGCTGCAACCGCTGGGCGACTGCATACCCGTGGACCGGACCTAATGCGACAACCTTAAGGATCAACAGGTCCAGTGTGCCTTGCGGTAGATCTGATTTCTCAGCTTTCTCAGCCATACTCGATGCCTCGTTCTTCTACATATAAACCAGCAACGTGTAGAAGGTCAAGGTATGTTTAATCTCCCACCAGGTTTTCTTTCAACTTCGTATCGACTCCTTGCTGGCCCAGTGTGCAAACGAACTCAAATCGTTGAATAAATTAGAGTTAACTCCGAACTCAACATGCGTTCGCACAGGCCGGGCCCGGAGCTTCGCGGCCGGTCCGACGTTTCTGCGAAACGAACTTCCGTCAGTGATAAAAACGAGATCGACGCCTTTTCTTGCGCCTAACTGGCTCGAAAAATCGAAGCCAAATCTGTTCGGTTTGCCAAACCTAGCTTTGCCTGTACTCAGGGCCCACAGGCTGAAGGCCTGTGCCACGGATTGCCCGTTCGGGGAATTACGAAACGAACCTGGCAATGCCAAGTGCCGCTTTGTAGTCGAACTCATCTGATTGATCCTATGGTACTTAAGTGAACTACCGAAGCAAGAATCCGGAATGCCGCAGAACCGACTCGTGGCCCCGGCGAGCCGATTGCGAAAACGGACTGCCCGGACCATCGACCGTTATCGGGCAACGAACCGGCAAGAAAAATCGGAGCCAGTTTTGATCGGGTCAAGTAATCCCACTGATGAGAGAAAACGAAGACTCGGCGGTCCGACCATGGCTTTGCCTGTAATCGGTGAGCCGGTCGGGGGCGACCGGCGCCAGCGAGGCCCCCACTTCCCGGAATTACGAAACGAACCCCTCTCGGCCGAGGTCTGGAACAGTCGCTGTGCATTCAAACTCATCTACCTGAATATCCAGTACTTAATTAAACTCCTGGCCCCCACGAGCTCAGACGGGCAATGAAACGGTCATGACAGGGTTTCCGTTCATTCCCGCTGACGAAAAGCCGAGACGAATCTAATCAATCTCGGCTCAGCGGACTAAAGCCTGGCTAAAGCCTGCGCCACGGCGAGTTCTCGGAAAAAGCCAATTCTGATCGGACCAGCGAACCAGACCGATTTACGAAACGAACTATCAAAAACCGAAATGCACCAACTCCGAACGTGTGTTCGGGGTTTCCAAAGAATCGAACCCAATTCCAGCCCCACGGTTATGGGCATCACCTGCGAACCCCGGTTCTTAGGATGAATCACGGGAGTTGGGTTCCGGCGGAGATGAGCCCCAAGCTTTTGAATCTGTTGACTAAATTACGGAGTCGCTTTTGTGACTGTAAAAGGTCGCTTCAGCTTTGCGGCAGAGAACGTGGAGGGGCGGAGGAAGGGCCGGGCCGCAAGCTGAAGTGACTCCCAGCAGCCGCGCCGCGGGGAAGCGAAGGGGAGCGGGGGGCCTCGCGAACGCAGGGGCAAATCGACGGGGCGTCGATTGCAGGCCGGGGGGCCTACCCTACGAGGGAGACCGCTACTCCGCGCACGTCCCGAACCAGCCTTCCATCCTGTGCGCAGCGAAGTGGAGCCGGCTTTGTAATCCGCTACCCTGTGACTCTTTCACCGCTGCGAGTCACAGTCTGTTCAATCCGGCATTTCGCCGGAGGCGCCGCTTGCTGACGCGCGCGGTTGCTCTGAAAATACTTGCTTGGGAGGCCTTAGAAACCCCCCGGTTGACGAGCTTTGTCGCGTCTGGGGACACACCTTGCTCCGAAGCGGAGAGCACAGCGCGCACGGCGAGCTGGCGCTCC
>JBAUOG010000453.1:0-6081 GCA_049579625.1 Bryobacteraceae bacterium | reverse complement strand
TATTAACTGATTAACGTCCCGGTTGTGGGAACTGCGGACAGAAGGAATCGCGCCCTGGGACCGGGCAAAGCTGCGGCGCCGCCGTCTTCGTGGACAAATGGAACGATTGGCCAGATTGGCAGTTGGTGACAGAGCGAGACAAGCCTAGGATGATCCAAGAGGCCTTGTGGACCGCAGAAGCCAGTTCACATTCTTGTTCCTGATTCTTGCCCAGGGTGCACACTCGATCGAGGAATACGCTACCCGCCTTTACGAGGTCTTCGAGCCAGCTCACTTCGCGAGCAGCCTCATTAGCAACGATCTTGCTGTGGGCTTCCTGGTCATCAACGCGTTTCTAGTCATGTTCGGCCTGTGGTGCTGGGCGGTTCCGGTTCGCAGGTTGGCGCGTAGCTCGTGGGTTAATTTGGTTCTGGACGCTTCTCGAGCTCGGTAACGGTATCGGCCACTCGGCCCTTGCCGTGTCTCGACGGGGCTACTTCCCTGGTGTGGCAACGGCTCCTCTGCTATTGTTGCTTGCTGGGTGGCTGGCGGTTCTTCAGGTTCGTCAAGACGGTCGTCCGTCGGCCCTCAGATCCCGAGAATAGCGCCCTATCGCCCTTCGACGCGTGATCAGTTGGCCGTCGAACTTTGCGTTGAAGTTGACGCACGCCAGTCTTAAGTAGGTCGTACGGAGCGGAATCACGTCAGACAGAATTTGCATGCCATCCTCGTCGAGCAAGACCTTCGTCTGGATTCGAGTTTAGTAAGACGTCTGGTGGATTTCGAGATCCTGGAAGCTATGGGCCGCCACATCTCGATCGTCTTCTACCAACAAAATGAGCATGTACGACTCTTGTCACCCCAGCTTACGCCACGATCGACGAATGCTGTACGGCAAAAAGTCGGTAATTCTCCCGCAGGCTTAAGGTTGGCTTCAGGTTCGTGGCTTATGCTGCGGCTACGATGCAAAAACTTACCCTGGCCTTCATTGCCGGCTCAACCATGCTGCTCGCCGCCGAGACGAAGGTTCAGATCAAGGATCTGCCAGAGCCTGTGCAGAAGACCATCAAAAAACAAGCCAGCGGCGCGACGCTGAAAGGAATCAACAAAGAGATAGAGCACGGCAAAACCTACTACGAAGCCGAAACCGTCGTTAACGGAAAATCGCGCGACGTATTAATTGATCCCAGCGGCGAAGTCGTTGAAGTGGAAGAAGACACCACTCTTGCGGACATTCCAGAACCGGCGCGTCTTGCGCTCCAGAAGCAAGCCGCTACCGGCAAGATTCTTAGTGTCGAGTCCTCGAAGAAGGGTTCAACAGTCAGTTACGAGGCGGTTATACAGAACAACGGCAAGAAGTCGGAAGTAGCCGTCAATGCCAACGGCAGTCCGGCAAAGGACTAAGTGGGGTTTCTGAACGAAAGGTCTGCAATCCCAATGCTTTCAAAATGCTCCGTATTTCTGGCCCTGGCCGCGGTATGCATCGCGGCGGAGGCGCCCGGCTTCAAAGTGACCAAGAAGTACCCGGCGCCGGGCGATGGCGGTTTCGACTACATCGTGTTTGACGGTTCGTCGAACCGGCTTTACGTGTCTCACGGGACCAAGGTCGACGTCCTCGATGCGGATTCGGGAAAGGTGCTCGGGTCGTGGAAGACACACCGGGCGTGCATGGAATCGCCATCGTGCCCGATCTCCATCGCGGCTTCACCAGCAACGGCGGGAATTCCACCATATCCGTGTTTGATAGAGCGAGTGGCAACCACACTCGCAGGGCGTGGCTCGATGTAGCTTAGACACATTGAGACGTAATAATACCGTGCTAGCACCCCAAGATTCTGATACTGGGCCAAAATATTTGTGTCTCTCCAAAAGAATAAAGAATTCGACGCCGAAGGCTTGGTAGCCAGGCTGATCGGCGGCGAGTTCGACGAGGATTTGGCTGAACAGGTGCGGAGGCTCTTTCCTCCTCAGTTGAATGAGGTGGTGCGTCTCCTAGAAAGCTCACCCGAGACGACACGGGAGATCACGCTCATCTCCTGAAGAGTCTGAAGGACAGGTTAGCTATTGGCGGTTCTCTTGGACATCCCTGATTCTACTGGGGAGTTGTGACCGTCAATGAATACGGTTTGGTCTGAGTTAGACTACGAGCCGTGACTTGGCGCTGTCCATGCCGTGGCTTGCAGCGGGAACATTGCCACTGCTCGTTGTCATCCAAATGGTCGCGCTAAGCACCAACAATGGCAACGGACATCGACGCTCCATTACTCGCCGAATAGCCTCTGGAAGAGTTCAATGAGCTCCTTCGCTTCCTGTTCCGGAATCTGGTTTGAACTTTGCTTTCGGGCCGACAACAGCTGTTGATTGAAAAGCGTCGCGCGGTTTCCAGCAACACCGCGGTAAGTCGCTCGATAACAACCATAGGACCACCGCACAGCGGACAGGTCCAGAGCGGAGCCTGCTGGCCTGGCGTATCAGGGTGAGTTGATGCTGGCGGCGTCACTGGTGAACTGGCCGGAAGCAGGTGCTTACAAAGCGGAACCAGTGCCCCACGACGGCGGCTGGCAAGGAAACCGAAGTGGCGGATGCGAACGAAGCCACGCGGCAGCACATGCAGCAAAAAGCGACGTAAGAACTCGTCGACATGCAGAGTCAGCAATTGCTTCTTGTTTCTGTGAGCGGAGTCGCGCCAGCGGAAGGTCACCTTGTCCTCAACGAAGGAAACGAGACGGCGGTTGGAAATCGCAACGCGATGAGTGTAGGCGCCGAGGTAACGAAGCACCTGCTCGGGTCCACCGAAAGGTGGTTTGCAGTAGACCACCCAGCGCGGCGCGTAAAGCTGACGGATCAAACTCCGGAAGAGCCTGGACTGAGACAGGCCGCGAAGCCGGCCGTGGAACTGGAGTTGTCCGGAAGCGTGAGCCTGCTGGAGCGCTTCGAGAAACTTGCCGCGGAAGACTTCGCTGAGAACTCCTACCGGTAGAAAGAAGCGGTCATTTCGGGGGCGCACCCAGTGCGTATGATCGCGAGACAAACCGCCGGCAGCCACGACGCAGTGAACGTGGGGATGATGCCATCGTCACGCACAATACCCTGAGTGCGGACGTCACACACGTTGAGGTTTTTTATCCGTTTCATCCGCTTCACGGCTATCGATTGCGGGTCCTCAGAAGACCAAAGAAGAGCGATGGTGCGGTCGCCGTTCTCGATCCAGCGGGCAAGCGACTCAAGATTCCAGTCTGGATGCTGTCGCCGATTGCCGGCAAGGCCCAGATCACATCGCAAGCATATCTGAGCAGAGAATCCCTCTTGGGCCTGTTCACGCTGCTCAAATCGACCGGCGACAAGAATCGCGATAACCTTCTGCAAACGTCTACGGACAAAAGCAAGGGAGATCGCCATGCTGCAACTGCAACTGCTAAGCCTGGTTCGAGCAGAAGAGGAACTCGTAGCCGTAGAAGCACCGGTTAGAGCCGAACTGCTCGATCTCATGGCACGCATTTTGGTGACAGTGTTTCAAGCACAGGAAAGGAATAAAGATGAACGAGCTTTTGTACAGCCCCAAAATCAAGCCGGAGCATCTAGCCCGGAAAGCCGTCGTTTACTTGCGCCAGTCGAGTGAAAAGCAAGTTCGACAGAATCTCGAGAGTCAACGGCTTCAGTACGAATTAGCGGAGCGAATCCGTTCTCTCGGTTGGACAGAGATCGAAGTTATCAGCAGTGATCTTGGCTGTAGCGCCGCGCTGGGCTCCGCTACGCGCGAAGGGTTTGAACGTGTGTTGAGTGCGGTGGCGCTTGGGGAAGTGGGCATAGTCGTGAGTCGCGAAGTCTCGCGCTTGTCTCGCACCGACAAAGATTGGTGCCGGCTCGCTGAGGTGTGTCAGATCTTCGGGACCTTAATCGGCGATGAGCAGCAAGTATACGACTTGAGCTACTTGGATGATCAACTTGTTCTGGGTATCAAAGGAACATTGAGTGTTGTCGAGTTGAAGGTCCTCAGACAACGATTGCAAGCGGGGCAAGAATCGAAAGCACGTCGTGGTGAGTTGCTGAAACGGCTTCCGGTGGGATACGCCAAGGATGGAACCGGCAAGGTGGTGCTGCATCCCGACCAACGAGTTTGCGAAGCCATCCGGCTGGTGTTTGCCAAGTTTCGCGAACTCTGGAGCGTGCGGCAGACCTTTCAATGGTTTCGTGACCATGATGTAGAGCTGCCTGCCAATCCCATCCACGGTACGCGCCTGGTTTGGAAGATTCCCTCGCAAAGCCTGGTCGGAGACATTCTCCGGAATCCGTTCTATGCGGGCGCCTATGTTTGGGGCAGGCGCCCCATGGAGACATCACTAGTTGACGGTAGACTCAAGAAGCGGCAAGGTGCATATCGTCGGCCACAAGAGTGTCGAGTGTTCATCGCTGGCCACCATGCCGCCTATATTGACTGGGCTACTTACGAAGAAAATCAACGTATGACGCACCGAAACTCGGTCAACTGGGATTCTGACGAAACGACGGCGGCCATCCGCGCTGGACAAGGATTGCTGACGGGGCTATTACGTTGTGGCCATTGCGGTCGCAAGCTACACGTGCGCTATTGGGGAGGAACTGGAACGAACGCTCGTTATTTATGCAAAGGGGACTACGATGACGGCGGACAATACTGCATTGGTTTTGGTGGTGCAACTGTCGACTGCCGCATCAGTGATGAGGTGTTAAAAGTCATCTCACCTTTGGGCGCAGCAGCCAGCCTGAAGGCGATCGAAGAACTCGGCGCAGGTGACACAGCTCAACGAGCCGCACTCGCGCGCAAGTTGGAAGCGCTGGAGTACGAAGCGCGACGCGCCTTTGAACAATACGACGTGGTAGATGCGAGAAACCGCTTGGCTGCTGCCGAATTAGAGCGACGTTGGAACGAAAAGCTGCATGAAATAGAGACTGTCAAAGAGCAACTTTCCGGTCTCGCCGAAAAGCGCTATTCGCTGTCATCAGAAGACGAGGCCAACATTCTTTCGATGGGAGAGAGCTTTACCGAAACCTGGCATAACAGCAGTTGCCCTCCCACCCTGCGAAAAATGATCTTTCGCACCGTCATGGAAGAAATCATTGTTCGTGCGGATTCCACAAAGAAGACGCTGCTGTTCACGATTCATTGGAAAGGAGGCGTGCATACGCAACTGGAGATGAACCGCCCGCGTTCCGCGACCGAGACTGCAACATCGCTAGAGGCGTTAGACATCATTCGCAAGATGGCGGTTCGTCACGGCGACAACGAAATCGCTTCGGTGTTGAACAGATTGGGATATTCCACCGGCAAGGGAAATCGCTGGAATCAGAATCGTGTCGCAACAGCGCGCAAGAATCACGAGATCGCCGGGCAGAAGCGCGCATTGCCCGATCCCGAACGCGTGAGCCTCAATGAAGCCGCTCGATTGTGCGACGTCAGTCATCGTTCTTTAGAACGATTAGTGGCAGCAGGCTTGTTGAAGCGCGAACAGGTGGCTCCACGCGCGCCGTGGCAAATTCGCCGGGCCGATCTACGTGGAGAACCCGTCCAGAGCATCCTCAAGCGACTTCGCCAGACAGGGAAGCTTCTCCTGCCAGGGGGTCGCACAGAAAATCAATCAGCATTGCCCTTTGAAAATCAATCAGATGATAATGACAGGCATTATGAGTGAGGGTTCTGCTGCAGCTTCTGGTTCCAGGTGTGGAGGACGCTGAAGAAGCCGATCTCGGCGCCGAGATGCTTCGGGTCCGCAGCAATTTCGAGCAGGGTCTGGGCGCTGCAGCGGAAAAGCAGTCCGTAGATCACTTCTTTGTTTTGCAAGGCCAGAGGCGCCAATTGGTGGGGCAGCGTAAACACGACGTGAGCGTAGGGCGTAGCGATCAGTTCGGCGCGCCGGGCGGCCAGCCAGCGGTCGCGCGTCTGGCTCTGGCACTTCGGGCAGTGCCGGTTGCGACAAGAGTTATAGGAGATGGCGCGATGTCCGCAGCCGGAGCACTGATCCAGATGGCCGCCCATCGCGGCGGTGCGGCACCGCTCGATGGCCACCAGGACTTTAAGATGCATCCAGGTGAACCACGCGGGGGGCCGGTCCATGAATCGGTGGC
>JBAUOG010000452.1:0-1796 GCA_049579625.1 Bryobacteraceae bacterium | reverse complement strand
ACCAAGCTGTTAAACAAATGGAAGCCGGAGTGGAATATCAAAGCGGACGCTGCACGCGGAACCTACGTCTTTCAGGCCGATAGCTTGACGACTGCGCGCAAGATCCGGCAGCCCATTGAAGCCCCAGGCGACATTGCGAACGCGTTCGACGGAATCACCTATGGCAAGGGCGAGAAAGTCATTGACATGTTCGAAAACTATGTAGGTCCCGATGCGTTTCAGCGAGCCGTACAGCTGTACCTTTCGAAGCACGAGTGGGGCAACGCGACCTCGGCCGATTTGCTTGCTGCGATTGACCAAGTTTCACCTCAGAGCCATGCAGGCGCTGCGTTTTCGACCTTTCTCAACCAGGTTGGGTTCCCGCTTCTAAGGCTTGAACAAGAGTGCGGGCCTAGCAATGGTCCCTCCTTGCATGTCTCCCAGGCGCGTTTTGTTCCCGTTGGCTCGCCGACGTCGGCGGAGGAGTCCTGGCAAGTGCCGGTTTGCACCGTATGGGGTGACGAGGCGGGCACCCATCGGAACTGCCAACTGCTGACGAAGACATCGGATGTAATCAAGCTTCCCGGTGGCAAGGCCTGCCCGGCTTGGCTGTCCGCTGACGCAAATGCGGCGGGCTATTACGCGGTCGAATACGAGAATCATATGGCCGAGTCGCTGATTGATCGCGGACTGAACGAGCTCAGTGCAGCCGAGCGCGCGGCACTGGTGCGCAACACGCAGCTCCTGTTTTCTTCGGGACTCGGCCATCCGGAGCAGAATTTGGCCTTTGCGTCGGACTTCAGCCGGAGCTCCGATCCAGGGCTGGTACGGCAATCGGCGCAATTGGTAGCAAGCGTGAACCAGTTCGTACCCTCGCACTTGCGAGCGAGATATGCGAAATGGATTCGAGAACTTTTTGGCGCGAAAGCGCGAGAACTGGGTTGGGCGCCGAAGCTTGGCGAAACACAAGAAGTTCTTCTGCTGCGGATGACCATTGTTCCGCTGGTAGCGACGTATGGCGACGACACGAACCTTCGGGACGAGGCGATGAAGCTGGCGCATCAATGGCTGAAGGACAAGTCAGGGCTCGATCCGGACATGGTGACGCCGGTGCTTTCGGCTGCAGCGTGGGATGGCGCCGGGGAGTTCTTTGACCAGCTGGTCGAAGCGATTAAGCAGGATAAAGTTCAGCGCGAGCGAGGGCGGATGATCGGCGCACTTCCTGATTTCCGAAAGCCGGAGTTGGCGCGAGGGGCGTTGGATTTGCTGCTACAGCCTGGGATTGATCCGAGGGAGATGCAGTACAACGTCTTCAGGGCTCCGGACGATACGCGTGAGATTGTTTGGGATTTCGTTCAAAGCCATTTCGATCAGCTCAATTCCACGCTGCCAGGCGCGCGAGGCATTCCTTATGGGGCCAGTCTGCCGCTTGTGGCCTCGGGATTCTGCGATACCGAGCATCGCAAAGAAGTAGCGGCGTTTTTCGAACCGCGGATGGCGTCGCTGCCGGGTGGCGCGCGGAATCTAGCGAACACGTTGGAGCGAATCCGGCTATGCACGGCGAGAGCAGAAGTCACGCGTCCAGCGGTGACTGAGTTCTTGGAGAAACAGTAGCCGGTTGGCATCCGTTAATACTTCCCGAAGGGGTTCAAGCGATGGCCGCCTTGAGTCGGCGGTGGCTGCTGGCGGCTCGCACGGTTTGCTACCGATAATGCCTAGATTATCGTTCTGTTGAAAGCTATCCAATACTGGTTCCGTCCATTTTGTACTTCCAGCGAAAGACCACCGGATCGGCGTTGATCTGATCGAAGTAGAGG
>JBAUOG010000451.1:0-5860 GCA_049579625.1 Bryobacteraceae bacterium | reverse complement strand
GTTTCTCCGTCGAGCGATTCTCGAAAAAGCGTTGTTCGACCCACTTCTTCGCACTTGTGCCCAGCGCTTTAGCGATGCCAGGATTCTCGTATAGATATTTGATTTGCGCTGCCAGATCCTCGGGATCGCCGGTTTTGTAAAGCAATCCGTTCACACCGCCGTCGATCAGTTCGGCTGTGGCCCCACTGCGTGCGCCGATCAGGGGTTTGCCCGAATACATCGCCTCAATGGTAACCCGGCCGAACGCCTCGCTCCTGGAACAAACCAAAACGACGTCGGCAGAGCACATGGAAGGAAATGCATTTGGAACAGAACCCGTGAAAACGACACTACCCGCCACTTGATTCTTCTCAGCGAGGGTCTGGAGGTGGCGGCGGTAACCAGGCTCGCCTTCGCCAATCACGATCAGTTCGGCGTCTACGCCGGCCTTCTTGAGGACGCTGACGGCGAGCACAGCGTCCTCCTGGCCTTTGCCTTCGATAAGCGCACCCACGATCACACAGCGAAATCGCTCAGTGCGGGAAACGATCGGAGCGGCAGGGCCATTGCCGCTGTATTCGCTGGGCAAGCAACGCAGGGAGGGGTAGATGACGCTGATCTTCGAAGCGTCAATCGATTCTCCATAGGCCGTTGCCAGCGCGTTTGACACGCAGACGCAGGCCGACGACATGCGGTTGATTACTTTCAAAGACCATCGCTTGCCGAACAGGAAGGACAGGCCCTGATCCTCAAAGCCGAATTCGTGCAAATGCCACACATGGGGCAGTCTGAGAAGCTTTGCAGCAAACGCTCCAATACAGACGGTTACCGTGTTGCTGTAAACGACATCGCATTTCCACTTGGATATCCGCCATGCAACCTGTGCCGTATCCTTCGAGAGATTCAATGCAGTCTTCAATCGAAGCGCAAACGAGAGGTTGTTCCTACTCATCCACAGTGGAAAAGATATCACCGAAAACGGTATTCCCAATCGCATCAATTCTCTGGAAAAGTGTCCGGAGGATGGCAATAGAACGCGGCACTCGATGCCCTCGTCGTGCAGAGACTCAATTGTTTCCAGCAGAACCCTCTCCGCACCGCCATCACTGGAAGAGTGAGAGACGAAACAAACAGTCATAGGGTTCGGCCCGTTGGAGACTCTGAAAGCGGTGAAGTCGATTGAGCCCCAATGACCGGTCGGCGGGAGCACTGTCCGGAAGCCGTTGCTCCGAAGTGCTCCGGTTTTCTAATGGGCAACGGCCGTCAGACCAGTCGGAGGAGCCGGGGGCGGCCCGGTTGTCGCCATTAGACTGAAGGCCCCAACCGTCCATGCGCCATTAGCCGGGCGCGCGTATCCCCACAGATCGTAGCGCAGAGGCGCTAAGTTCAGGGCCGTGAGATTGGCTCCAGCCCCAATGGCGGGCGAACTGGGTTGGAGAGTGCCGGCCGGGTTGATCGCCAACCAAGTCGTCCCATAATTCGCCGTCGAATGGGAGTCGCAGGCACAAGTAGCTTTCCACCCCGCCAAGCTCATCCACTTATAGCCCCCGTTATTGGTGACGAAGTTCGATGAGCCAATGTTGCCACATGCGGCTCCGGCAAGATTCTGGCAACCGTAGATATTGTAGTCCCATGTGAGCACTGTTGTTCCATTCTGGACGAGAAATGTAGTCCAACACCCGGTTAGAATGTTATTTTCAAAACGAACAGAGTTTCCCGGACCACCAATTACAAAACAAATGTCCTGATTGGAGTCGCCAATTATGGTGTTGTTATAAATATCGTAGCCGCCACCTGCCCCGTCGCCGTTGACGTTTACGACTCCATTGTTCTCCTGCGTGTAGGTGATATTGACGACGTTATTGTACATTTGAACGTCGCGATTGGCGCCCTCGAAGAACACTGCTCCCGTGGCGCAGCCTCCGAAGTTACCGCTGATCCGGTTGTTGTAAAAATTGATTCCCGAGTTATACCCGCCATTCAGACCCCAAACGTGAATGCCATCGTGGTGAGCAGGACAACCGGGAGCATCCGCGGCTGCGGCATCGTGCAGATAGTTGTCGTGGATTTGAGCACCAGTTAAAACGTTAGTGCTCGCGCTGCTTGCGATGTTGATGGCGCCATTGAAATTAAATATCTCGTTATTATAAATCTGCAGCCCATTATCACCAGCTGACGCCGGAACGTAATTAATCTGACCGAATGGCATTACACTGTCGTGTATCTTGGTTGTGCAGCCATTACATCCCGCGAAGTATACCGTCCCCCAAACGCTGCCTGGGCCGGCCGCCCCGGGTTGATATGAAGTTCCGAACCCCAACGGCCCCAGGATCAGGTTTCGGACTTCGCAATTGGCGCAACCCTCTTGCGCATTTACGATTATGGCTGCCTGGTTGTAGGCACAGAAAGAGCCGCTAGGGCAATTGACGCCTGCCAATCCGCCGACACCCGTGCCCCCACACGGCACATTGAACGTAAAGGTATTGTTGGTGTCGTCGTTGGACGCGACGGCCCAAGTGCCGTTGTATCCCGTGATGCTATTGCCCGAGATGGTGACAGGAGAAGAGGTCGGCAACGAAAATCCAAACGGACTGGGGCCGGCGACCGTTGCCACCCCGGCGCTGCAGGTGATATTGGTAATCGCCGCCGGCAGAGTTCCGTTTGAAGTTTGAACAATTGAACCGGTACCGCACAAAGCCGGATTCCTAGCGCAAGCCGTGGCCGTTGTGGCGCAGGCCGTTCCAGGGCCGCATGCTGTGCCGCCATCCAGAATGATATGGTTTCTGTAATTGAGACTTACGCAGCCATTCGTGTCGTCACAGAGCGGAACGCGGATTTGAGCATTGGGCTGAAACAGAATGAGGATCGGGGATCCGCTCGATCCATCTCCTTGTGCGGTTAGTTCTGTAGTGATTATGCCGCACAGATGCACGATCGTTCCGGGGCCGATCTGACCGGGCCCGCCACCCCAATTGCCGACAGTGTTGAAGAATGTCACGGGATAGGTGTTCGCACAACTGCTTCCGTCAGCGGCCCCTGATGGGTTCTGCGCAATGTAGATATCGTTAGCCAACGCAGCAGCAGCAGCCAACGCGGCGTCGGAAGCGGCCAGCAGGCCGGCGACAGTCAATACAAGAATTCGGAGTTTTGATTCGAATCGCATCGAAGTCCTCACTTATACAGTATCGGCCGGAGCAAGAATCTCGCGAGTTTCTTTGCGTTGACGTTCCGCGGCGCTGTTTCGAAAACCGAAGTCGAAGACCCCTGGCGTTCTCGGGCGATCCGTGCACTGGGAATACTCACGCCAATGCATTTGCTTTCAGCCGCTTAGAAGCATGCTGGACTCCGTGCAGCCAGTCGTAGCCGCCGGTCAACTTCGCGTTGAGAAGCGGCAGGCCGTCGGCCGAATTCACCGGCAATCTCTTTAGAAAGTACTTGTTATCCCGCTGGTTCGCCGTGCCGATGACCGTCGAAACCCCGTTCGCGTACCCGCTGGCGCTTAACACTTCCTGCAGCCGCTGCGTGAAGGGACGATCGGCCTCGGGAAATGCGTAGGGGTACGAGAAAGACGAGACTGCGGAGCCCAGGCGGTCCTCAATCGTGTCTTTTGAAGTCTGCACTTCGAACTGGATGGCCTTCCAGTCCAGCGATCTTAATTGCGGGTGGGTCACGGTGTGAGATCCGAACTGGACGCCTGCCGCGTGCAGGTCGCGAACCTCGCTCCAGGTCAGGATATCGAAGCCTTTGAAGGTCTGGGAGGGGTCGCCGATTAGGCCGGTGGGAAGAAAGACTGTCGCGCTGAAGCGATGTTTCTCCAGAATCGGGAAAGCGTTGGTCCGGAAATCGCGATAGCCGTCGTCGAATGTGATGACAACGGGCTTGGTTGGGCCGGTGTTCGGGGCGTGCATGTGCTCGACGGCTTGGTTGAGGCTCACTGAAGAGAAGCCATGCTCTCGGAGAAAACTCATGTGCTCTGCAAAGACGGCCGGGGTGGTGATGGTTTGAAAATAGGGGTGCTTCGCGTCAGGCGGGCGGTCTGAGACCGAATGGTACATGAGAATCGGAACTCCGGATCGCGAGGAGCCGAGTAGCTTGCGCAGAGGGTGAAAGAAGTAGAGAGTGGCAAGGGCGTCGGCACGAGGCATGAAGCGGGAACGCTAGGCATCACAGCCTAAAGGCTGTGCCACATCTGGCTGGTGAGGTGATAACGGAGTAGCATGAGACGTTGATGAAAAGGGCAACCCTAACGGTCACGGCTCCGTAGGGTCCGCTTGCTTGGCTCCGAAGCGGAGAGCTACGCGCGGTTGCTCTGAAAAATACCCGGAGAGTTTCGCCCAGTCGCTATCGAGTTTCCGAAGCCTTGTGCCCGCTCCTTCACAATCGCGGCTCCGTTAGTCCGCTTGCTTACGCGCGCGGTTCAGTGCTGAAGCGCAACGCCTACTGAGCGGCGTAAGCCCCCGTCCGGGTTGCAACGGTGCTTCGCAGTGCTTCGATAACGCGCTCCTGCTGCTCCGCGGTGAGTGCCGGGCCCATGGGCAAGGAGAGTGCCTCGTCGGAGAGGCGCTCGGAGACCGGGAAGTCGCCCTTCGCGTAACCCAGGTGGCTGTAAGCCTTTTGCAGGTGCAAGGGGATGGGATAGTGGATGCCGGTGCCGATGCCCGCGGCGGTCAGTTCTTTCATCATCTCGTCGCGGTTGCGGACGCAGATCACGTACAGATGATAGACGGCCTGTGCCCATGCGGGCTGGTAGGGGGGCGTGATCTCGTGACGCAGGGATTCGAGCAACAGCTCGTAGCGGAACGCCGCCTGTTGCCTGCGCGCGGTCCAGTCGTCGAGGTACTTCAGTTTGACCAGGAGGATGCTGGCTTGGATGGCGTCCAGGCGTCCGTTGTAGCCTTCGATGTCGTGGTAGTACTTGCGAACTTGGCCGTGATCGCGCAGCATGCGGATCTTGCGGGCCAATTCTTCGTCATCGGTCGTGACGGCGCCGGCTTCGCCACAGGCTCCCAGGTTTTTTCCGGGATAGAAACTGAAGGCGGCGGCCTTGCCGATGGAACCGGCACGCTTCCAGCCACCGTCGCGCTGCGAGAAGTAGCCGGCTCCGTGAGCCTGGCAGGCGTCCTCAATCAGGACCAGGTTGTACTGTTCGGCGAGGGCGACGATCGGATCCATGTCGGCCGGCTGTCCGTATAGGTGCACCGGGACGATGGCCGTCAACGGGCTGCCGGTCCTGCGAACGATCAGCTTGCCGAGCGAGGCGTCCCAGTCGCAGGCGGTTTCCAGGTAGGTTTTCAGCTTTTCGGGGTCCAGACTGTAGGTGCGCTCATCCACGTCGACGAAGTCCGGGATGGCGCCGGCCTGGGAGATGGCTTCTCCGGTGGCAATGAAGGTGTTGGGGACCGTGACGACGGTGTCGCCCGGGCGGACTCCCGCGGCAATCAGCGCGAAGCGGAGGGCATCCGTTCCGCTACCGACACCCACGCAGTATTGAGTCTTGCAATAGGCCGCGAACTTGCGCTCGAACTCCTCGACCTTGGGCCCTCCGACAAAGGACGCAGTCTCCAGCGCCGAACGGAAGGCGGCACATAATTCGTCCTTCAGATCCTGGTGCGTCGCGACCAGGTCCAGGAAGGGGATACTCGGCAAGGAAACAGTATTGCTGGCACTCATTGTTTGTCAATCCTCTGTTGGTATTCACGTACAGCGGACGTTGAAGAAGACCGCTCCCTTACGGTCGCGGCTCAGAAGCGCCTTGTGCTTGTTTTGCAAGGACGGTCGCGGCTCGGGAGCGCTTGTGTTTGTTTTGCAAGGACGGTCGCGGCTCAGAAGCGCCTTGTGTCTGTTTGCAAGGACGGTCGCGGCTCGGGAGCGCTTGTGTTTG
>JBAUOG010000450.1:0-7102 GCA_049579625.1 Bryobacteraceae bacterium | reverse complement strand
TTTTTCGCGTGTCATCGACAATTCAGTTATTTCGCTCGAGAACATTTACCGCCATCTCGAGCTGGGGGACCCGCCCGCCGTTGCCGCAAAGAACGGCGGTGCAGAGGTCACACTGGCCGTGCTGGCTGCGACGTTGGTTGGGGTAGTCGACTTCTTCCCAGTGACGTTCCTGTACGGCGTCAGCAAGTTCCTCTTTTCGGCTTTGGCATTATCGTTCTGCATCTCGCTCCTTATTTCGTTTGTGGTCGCGATGACCGTCATTCCGCTGTTTTGTTCACGGTTCCTGAAGGCGCCGGCGCACGTCTCGCATGGGGATGAAAACCTGTCCGCCAATCAAAAACACTCGTGGTGGAGCAGATTCAACACGCAATTTAACCGTGGTTTCACTGGCCTTCTTGATTTGTACGAAAAATGGGTCAGGCTTGCGTTGCGGACGCCTGGCCTCACGGTGGCCGCACTGAGTGGTCTCTTTGTCGCCAGCCTTGCAATCTATCCTTACCTCGGCGTGGCCTTTTTTCCCAGAACCGATGCGGGTCAATTCACGATCAACCTGAAAACCCCCACCGGATCTCGGATTGAAGTGACCGAGGAGTACGTCGCGAAAATTGAAAATGTGATTCGCCAGACGGTGGGAAAGGATTTCAAGATGGTGGTTTCCAACATTGGTATGGTGCCCGATTTTTCGGCGCTCTATACCAGCAATGCAGGTCCGTACACGGCTACTATACAGACCGCTTTAACCGATGACCACCGAGTAAGCAGCTTTGAGTATATGAGCAGCGTCCGCACTGCGATCGAAAAGCAGTTCCCGGATACTCGTACGTTCTTTCAAAGCGGCTCCATGGTCGATACCACCCTGAATATGGGTATGTCGGCGCCGATCGATGTGCAAGTGACCGGCCACGACTTGAACCAAGACTACCAGCTTGCGCAGGAACTCGCCGTCCGTATCAGGCGACTATCCGGAGTGGATGAGGTCTATATCCCTCAAGATCTCGGCTACCCCGCGGTTCGTTTGAATATCGATCGCGTGCATGCCGCCGAGCTTGGTTTGAGTCAAGGGGATGTTGTGAATAATGTCATCACCGCCCTGAATTCGAACACTATGATTGCGCCCAATTACTGGGTTGATTACAAGACTGGAAACGACTACTTTCTCACGGTTCAATACTACGAACACGGAAAGTCTGCGATCCATGAGTTCGTCGACCTCAAGAATATACCGCTCAAGGCGTCTGGACAAAAGCAAACGACTTCTCTGGATTCAGTCGCAACATTGGTTCATACCCAAACACCCACCGAGGTCGATCATTACCAAATTCAGCGGTCCTCCGACGTTTACGTGACCCCGGAGGGTGAGGACCTTGGCAGGATTTCAAAGGAAATCACTAAAATCATCGCGGAAATGAAAGTTCCCGGGAACGTTCGCATAAACCTACGCGGGATGGTGCTGGGAATGCAGGAATCATTTAAGAGCTTCGCGTACGGCTTCGTTCTCGCCGTCGTTCTTCTTTACCTGATTCTGGTTGCTCAGTTTCGATCTTTCGTTGACCCGTTTCTGATTATGCTCGCCATTCCAATGGGGTTCATCGGTGTCTTCTTGATTCTCCTATTTACGGGAACCACCCTGAACGTCATGTCGCTGATGGGGGTGCTGATGCTTATTGGCGTTGCCGGCTCCAACAGCATCCTAATCGTCGACTTCGCTCATCGGCTGGAAGAACAGAATCTTCCCGTGGCCGACGCAGTTATCACCGCTTGCCGGGTACGGCTGCGTCCAATTCTCATGACGTCACTCGCCACAATTATCGGCATGTTTCCGATGGCTCTGAAGCTTGGTACGGGATCTGAACAGTATGCCCCCATGGCGCGAGCCATTATCGGCGGCCTCACTTCCTCCGTCATCCTGACCGTCTTTATTGTGCCGGCGGCCTATCTGCTTGTGTACGGGAAGAAGGACCGCCGGCCCGAGGGGCGCGAGCCAGTTCGCGCTTAACGCATCATGACCAAGCAAACCATCACGCTGATTTCTCTATTTGCAACCGTCTCATGCCTACTAGATGGGCAATCGGCCACTCCGCAGCTGAGTTTACAAGACGCGCAGGCGCTCGCGCTCAAGAACCACCCGCAGGTCCTCGCGTCCCAGGCTCTCTCGCTCCGCGCGGATCAACTCACCACCGAAGCAAGATCAGCTTACTATCCGGCGCTGAACGGCGAGATAACCGGCGCACAGGCCAATCTAAATAGCCGGCTCGGAGCGGGTGTTCTCAACGATCCCCGTCTGTTCAATCACTTCGGAACCGGCCTCACGCTGTCCCAACTCATTACAGACTCTGGCCGAACGTCGAACCTGGTTTCCAACGCCAAACTGCAGGCCCAAGCCAGCCGTGAGGATTCTCGAGCGACACGCTACGACGTGATCCTCGCAGTGAACCAAGCTTACTACGAGACTTTACTCGCCCTTCAGTTGGTGAAGGTTTCGCAGCAGACTGTTGCGACTCGCCAAACAGCAGTCGATCAAATCTCCGAGCTGACCAAGCAAAAGCTGAGATCCACCGTTGACCTCAGCTTCGCCGAGGTTAATTTAGCCGATGCCAAGCTCATGTTACTGCGGGCGCAGGACCGTTTGCAGGCCGCCTATGCCGGGCTCGGGCAGGCCCTCGGCACGCAAGATTCAGTACCCTACCAACTGACGGAGCAACCCCTGCCGTCGGACGTCCCTGGAGACGTAGAACCGCTTATTGCCCAAGCCTTTCAAACACGTCCAGAACTCGCGAGTCTTCACTTGCAGGTGCAGGCCGATCAAAAGTTCGTCTACGCCGAACGCGATCTCAAGCGCCCGACGGTCACCTTAACCGCCGTCGGCGGGGCCCTACCCTACATCGAGCCCGGGAACGCCAACCCGAATATACCCGCTGGCTATGAAGCAGCGGCAGTCAATGTCAATGTTCCCGTGTTTAACGGCCATCTCTTCAGTGCCCGGCGCCAGGCGGCGGAATATCAACTGCAGGCAACACAGCAACGAGCGCGCGACGTACAAGATCGCATTGCGCGAGAGGTTCGGGTTTCGTGGGCGCACGCCCGCACCGCCTTCGAAGCGATCGCCACTGCGCAGCAACTCCTAGCCCAGGCTAATCTGGCGCTTGATTTATCCCAAAGCAGATACACTCTGGGCTTGGCCTCCATTGTTGAGTTGACGCAGGCGCAACTCGGACAGACGTCCGCGGAGGTCGAAAACTTAAACGCAAAGTACGAATATCAGGCGGCATACGCCGGACTCCAGTACACGCTCGGAATGTTGCATTAACGGTGGTCGTATGACAGTCGAGCTCAAGTCGCCGGCAGCGGCGGATCCTGAAACGAAAATCAGAAGCGGACAGACGCAGCGCCTTCTGTTCATCGGCTTCGGTGGACTTTGGTTGCTGCTCGCGGTAACTGGCCTCTATGCACTGTCGGTCCTTGGAAGCATCCAAACCCGAAACGAACGCATCCGCCAGGACTATTTCAATCGGGACCGTATCCTGGAACAGCTTCGCTCCGACGTCTACCTCTCGGGCACGTACGTTCGAGATCTGCTTCTGGAGCAGGACCACAACCGGGCGGAGATGCATCGCCAGGAACTGGAAGATGCGCGGGTTCGCGTCGAGGCTAATGTGGCTGCGTACGAGAACATTGTAAGCCGCGAAGAATGGCTGCCGTTTCAACAGTTCACAAGTCAGGTCAAAGAATACTTCGATTCGCTACGTCCCGCCCTGGAATGGAATGCGGCCCAGCGTCAAGCTTTAGGGTATGCCTTCACGAGGGACTCTCTTCTGCCGAGACGCATGATGATCGTCCACCTGGCAGATCAGATTAGCGAAGTAAACAAGAGGCAGATGGAGTCCGGCAACCAGCAAATAGCCGTTCTGTTCAGCGACTTCCGGCGCTACTTGATCATCCTGCTAGTGCTGACGATGGCCTGCGGAACCTTGCTGGCAGCCGTCAGTATTCGTCGCATTCTGCGTTTGGAGCGCGTGTCCGCCCAGCGCTTCGACGCAGTGGAACAGGCGCACCTCGCTCTGCGGGACCTATCGTCACGCTTGATCGAAGTGCAGGAGTCGGAACGTCGCGCGCTATCCAGAGAGTTGCATGATGAAGTGGGTCAGTCCCTCTCGGCCCTCCTTTTAGGAATAGGCAACGCAGCGGCGACTATTTCAGGGGGTGGAACTCTGGATGCACAGGGCCAACTTGGGGCTCTCCGTCAATTGGCGGAAAGGACACTGGCAGTCGTCCGTGATATGTCCCTCCTTCTCCGTCCTTCCATGCTCGACGATCTGGGCCTGATACCGGCCTTGCAGTGGCAGGCCCGCGAGGTATCCCGTACCAATAACCTCGCCGTTCGAGTGCAAGCCGATGAGCTCTCCGATGATATTCCGGACGAACACAAAACCTGCGTTTACCGGCTCGTTCAGGAGGCACTTCACAACATTACCCGACATGCGAATGCGAAAAGTGTCGACGTTCGTTTGTGTCGGAATGAACGCAGGCTCGTGCTCGACATTTGCGATGACGGACAGGGATTCTCTCCGGAGCGAGAAAAAGGCGTTGGTCTCCTCGGAATGGAGGAAAGAGTGAATCATCTCCACGGCTCTTTCCGCGTTAAATCGACCTCCGGCGAAGGAACGTCGATTCGAGTTGAGCTGCCACTGTCAGAAAAGGAGGCGGCCGCACTGACATGACTAGTGTGCGCATTGTATTGGCGGACGATCACACCATCATGCGGCATGGTCTTCGCTTTGTGCTTGAGCGGCAACCGGACTTTGCCGTTGTCGGCGAGGCAAACAACGGAAGGGAGGCGATTGACCTGGTCATCCGGGAAACCCCGGATGTCGTCATCATGGATATCGCCATGCCGCTCCTGAACGGCATCGAAGCAACCAGAAGAATTAATGAAGAACGGCTAAAAACGGCGGTCGTGATTCTAAGCATGCATTCCGATGAGGGATATATTCTAAAGGCGCTTAGAGCCGGCGCCCGGGCGTATCTTTTGAAGGACTCGGCCGACGCGGATCTGATCCAGGCCGTTCGCGCTGTGTGCGCAGGCAAGGCCTTTTTTAGTCCGGCAGTGAGCAAAGTGTTGGCGGACGACTATCTGCGGCAGATACGGCAACAGGGAGTGGATGATCCTTACGAACTGCTCACCGTCCGCGAGCGAGAACTACTACAGCTCATAGTCGAACTGAAAGCGACTAAGGACATCGCTGCAATGCTCGGCGTCAGCCCTCATACGATCGACACACATCGTTCGAACCTTATGCAAAAGCTAAATGTCCACAGCATCGCCGAACTGATTCTGTACGCCGTGCGCAGGGGTGTAATCAGCTGAAGGCGGCTCACCGGTCTTCGGATCGGGATTCTTGTTTTCCTTCTTCCGCCCTCGCGACCCCGGCGAATGAGGCGGACACCTTCGGTGAGCGCGCGCAATCGATGGTCGCCATCAAGAGCCGTAGGGATGCGTCATTCCGCGCCGCGTGGAGTCTACTATCGAGAAACTGGCGTCGTGAACTCTGCGGTTAATACCCATACACCGGCCAAACACATTTTTTCCAATATGCCCATGCGAACTGAATTGTACGCGTTGCGGCAGTCTCACTCAGAGGCGCCGCCAACACATCATATCCTCCCTGCTGGATGAGTTCTTCCCAGAAGCGGTCGCCTGGCGCCTCCAGTACTGGGATTATGCAAGAGGCCGGCGACGCCACGAGCAAAGTCCGCAGCGAATGCCGCCAATCAATTCCGAGATAGCCCCGATCGACCAGCACAACTGCGCTCTGTCGGCGCCGCAAAAGCTCCACCGCCTCTCCCAAGTCTTTGGCACTTAGCAACTGCCAGCGGCGAGAAACCGCAATCCTCTTGAGAGTCTGCCTATCGCGCTCGTCAGGTAAAACTGCTAGGACTGAGACCGGATCGTACTGTTCCGGCGGGAAGTCGGGCTCTTCTCTCTTAGCCTCAGGGCATGACGCTGGAAGCGTATGAAGATTCGATAGCCACTTTCGCACGGGGGTTGGCATGAGGAAGACAGCGCGACTCATCAAGAAAGCCTTCAATTCGAATTGGTGGGGAACAGCACTTCATTTTTGAGATTAGATGGAGTCGGGTCGGAAAGCATTCCTACCTGCCCGGTATTTTTAAGGGTCTTGTTTCAGTAGTGACTGGGTCTACGTGCGGTGAGAGCTACGGCTCGATCGCCCTGGAAGCTACTGTCGCGGAGGCTGGGGTTATTACCTACTGCGTTGAACGATCCAGCGTAGGTAAAGATGGCAAGGAAACTCATGTGCCGGCGGTATGGAACCTCGCAGACGTCTGATGGACACTGCAGTCAGACCGATGGTAGGCCCTAAACGCCTCCTCGTTTCAGTTTGACTAGGTAGGAGAAGAAATCCAATGAATAAGACCTTGATTTTGAGTTTTCTCGCCTGCGGTTCCGTGGCCTTCGCCGCTGGAAACGCTCTAAAGGTGAACATATTTCAGGATTCGGTCATTGAGGGCAAGACAGTAAAGGCCGGCGACTACAGAGTGTCGATGGAGGGCGGTAACGCCGTCATAAGGCAGGGAAAGGAGTCCATCGTAGTACCAGCGAAGGAGGAGAGCGCATCCAGCAAGTTTTCGAACACGGAGCTGCTGTACAAGGACGGGACGAATTTGGAATCGATAGGCGTGAAAGGCACTAACACGAAGATCGTGTTTGAAGGCCCCACAGCAACACATTCGGGCCAATAGATACAGGCGAAAAATGCCGTGAGGATCCTTTTGAGATGGGACACGATACTGAAGTTCTGGAGTGCCGACCTCCTGTCGGCGAAGTCGAAGAGGCCGATCGGCGGCCACGGAACATAGCGACTGGGCATCCCAACGGCGCACCGCCGCTGCTTCAAGATCCAACTGAGGTTCGCCGGGTGCTGAAGGAGCGACGTAGAGAGGTGCTAGCTGCCGACTCTCACCGGGCGGAAATTGTAATCGCCGACGCCGGCGACGAGTTTGACAGACTTCAGCAGCAGTTGAGCCGGGAAGTCGCTGTATGCACTTTGGAAAGACAGTCACAGTTGTTGAAGGAAATCCAGGC
>JBAUOG010000449.1:0-10318 GCA_049579625.1 Bryobacteraceae bacterium | reverse complement strand
GCTTCGATCATGGTGCGGAAGTTGTCGTCGTGCTTCTTGCCAATGTTTACGTTGCCCGGATTGATGCGGTACTTGGACAACGCCCGGGCGCAGGCCGGGTACTTCTTCAACAGCAAGTGCCCGTTGTAATGGAAGTCGCCAATAATGGGAACGTCGATGCCGAAAGAGCGCACCGTCTCGACAATGGCCGGTACGGCTTTCGCCGCGTCGTCGGTATTGACGGTAACCCGCACCAGTTCGGAGCCGGCCCGAGCCAGCGCCAGCACCTGATTCACGGTGGAAGCCGTGTCGGCGGTGTCCGTGTTCGTCATCGACTGGACCACGATGGGGGCGCTTCCGCCAACGGTGACTTCACCGACTCGAACTGGAACAGATTTGCGGCGCGGTTTAGCAGGCATGGGTTTGATAAACTCCGGAACCACAGAGAGGTGGTAGAACCTTCATTCTACCAATCAGTTAGGCCCAGCGGCATCACGCGGCTCGGATGAGTCGTTTTCGAGGCCGCAACCGTCTAACTACACATACTGGGTTATACTAACCTTGGAGTATCTTCCTTTGAATCTGCGAGTTTTCTGGCGTCTTTTCACACACATCCAGCTCATGCCCGTGCTTGAGAGCGGCGAGGAAACCACCCTCGTCGGCGGCCAAGCGGTCATGGAAGGCGTGATGATGAGGTCGCCGCACAGCTACTGTGTCGCCGTGCGGAAGGCGGATGGCCAGATCGTGACCGAGGAGAGCCTGCTCGCCAAAGTTTCCGACAAGTACCCCATCTTCAAGCTGCCTGTATTCCGCGGTTTGGGCACGCTCGGGCAGGCTACGTGGCTGGGCATGAAGGCACTCCGGTTTTCAGCCAACGCCGCGCTCGACGAGACAGGTGCAACGCCGGGCACGGAAGCGCCCGCGAAGAAGGCCGAGATGGGCTCCTGGGCGATGGGACTGAACATCGTCTTTTCGCTGGGCTTCTTCATCGTGATGTACAAGCTGGTTCCGCTTTACCTCGCTACCCTGCTGGGCAAGGCCGTGCCACTGGTAGGGACCCGGTTTGGAATCAACATGACCGATGGCGTCATTCGCATCGCGCTGTTCCTGGGCTTCTTGTACCTGATTTCCCGCACCAAGGACATCCGGCGAGTGTTTGAATATCACGGCGCGGAGCACAAGGTGGTCTTCAATTTCGAATCGGGCAAGCCAGTGACCGTGGAGAACGCCCAGCAGTTCGTGACGTGGCACCCGCGCTGCGGTACGAGTTTTCTGCTGGTAGTTATGGTGATCTCCATGGTGTTCTACGCCTTCCTGCCATTCGACAACTTCTGGGTAAAGTTCGTATCCCGGTTAGCGCTTCTGCCGCTGGTGGCGGGCGTAAGTTACGAATTGGTGCGCTATGCGGCCAGGCATCAGGCGAGTTTGATGGCCCTGCTCACGCGGCCCGGTCTCTGGTTGCAACGAATTACCACCCAGCCGCCATCCAATAGCCAGGCCGAAGTGGCCATATACGCCTTGGAACATGCCATGGAATTAGAAAAGGCGCAGGGCGGAGAACTGGTAATAGCCTGAGATGCAATATCGAGAGCAACTAGATGACGCCGAGCGGCGTTTTCAAACGCTAACTGCGCAAATGGCCGATCACAGCGTGATCAGTGATCCAGATCTTTACCGCAAGACGACCAAAGCGCAAAGTGAATTGTCCGATCTGGTCGGTAAGTACCGTGAGTGGAAGAAGGCCGATCAGGAACTGGCCGACGCTCGTACGATGCTTCAAGAGACCGACCCCGACCTGCGGGCCATGGCTGAGGCGGAGGTCACTCGCCTCGAGCCGGCGCTGGCCGAACTCGAGCAGGAGCTGCAGATTCTGCTGTTGCCGAAGGACCCGCTCGACGAGAAGAACATCATCCTCGAAATCCGCAAAGGCGCCGGCGGCGATGAAGCGTCGTTGTTTGCGGCCGAAGTGTTCCGCATGTATACGCGGTATGCGGAAGAGCAGCGCTGGAAAGTGGAAATCACGTCGCTCAGTGAGTCTTCTGTTGGCGGCCTGAACGAAGTGATCGCCATCATCAGCGGAAACAAGGTCTACAGCCGCCTGAAGTACGAAAGCGGCGTTCATCGCGTTCAACGCGTACCGGCGACGGAGACGCAAGGCCGCGTCCACACCTCAACCATCACGGTGGTTGCGATGCCGGAAGCGGACGAAGTGGACGTCCAGATTGATAATAAGGACGTTCGCATTGATACGTTCTGTTCCTCGGGTCCGGGCGGTCAATCGGTGAACACTACCTATTCAGCGGTGCGCCTCACGCACTTGCCGACCAATACTGTGGTTTCCTGCCAGGACGAGAAGTCGCAGATAAAGAACAAGTCGAAAGCCATGCAAGTGCTGCGCACGCGCCTCTATCAAATGGAGCTGGAAAAGCAACAGGCGGCCATCGGCGCCGAGCGAAAGAGCATGGTGGGGACCGGCGATCGCAGTGAGAAGATCCGAACCTACAATTTCCCGCAGAATCGACTGACCGATCATCGCATCGGCTTGACGCTCCATCAGTTGGACCTGATTATCGAAGGGCGCCTTCAGCCGGTGGTTGACGCCCTCTCCAGCTATTACACGGCTGAGAAGCTGAAGGACATGGGCGGGCGCGCCGCGTAAAACGGACGTTCTCAGCGGCGGGTTCAGAGAAGGGCCGGACACCGCGCACGATGGCTTTGACTCTCGAACAAGCGCTGCAACAAGGCACGGAACTGCTCGAAAGAGAGAATATTCCAGCGCCGCGCTTGACAGCGGAAGTTCTCCTCTCCCATGCGATCCAGCAGGAGCGGGCTTATCTCTACGCGCACTCCAAAGACGAACTCAGAGAGCTATGGTGGATCCATTACGGCCGCTATTTGCACGAACGCCTGCAGGGTAAGCCGACGCAGTACATCACGCACCGGCAGGAGTTCTACGGCCGGGAGTTCCGGGTTGGACCCGATGTCCTGATTCCTCGTCCCGAGACGGAGCACCTGGTGGAAGCGGCCATCGCCGCGGTTCGCGAACGGGGTCACCGGCTGATCCTGGATGTGGGTACCGGCTCCGGTGCTATTGCTATCTCGATCGCGCTCGAGGCGGGCCTCCCAGTATTCGCGTCGGATATTTCGACGGCGGCGCTCGCAATGGCGCGCCAAAACCGCGAGTCGTTGAACGCCCCAGTGCAGTTCTTCGCGAGCGATCTGCTCGACGCGGTAGGTCGCCAAAGCCTTGATCTGCTGGTCTCCAATCCTCCCTATGTACCGGCCCGCGACAAAGCGAACGTGCAGCGGGAAGTCCGCGATTGGGAGCCCGAAGTGGCTCTCTATGGTGGCGAAGACGGCGACGAGATTTACCGCCGGCTCATCGCCCAGGCTGGTGATGCGGTTCGGCCGGCCGGTCAACTCATGATGGAAATGGGCTACCGTTCGTTAGAGCAGGTGCGGCCAATTCTCGCCGAACACTGGACCAACATCTCTGTTATTGACGACTTGGCCGGTCTGCCGAGGGTGATCCTGGCGCAACGCCGCTGATGTGCCGAGAATCTCCAACGAAGTCGAGGGTTAGAGTTTGTGTTAAAACTCCAGCACAGAACCGCGCGCGTCAGCAAGCGGATTCAAAAACTCGCGAGCTTCGAAAACAGCTGGTGGAACCGTGACGTCAACAAGTGATTTGGGTTTCAGCAACGTCTGTCTGACAGACAATGGAGTAGCGGACGCTTCAGACCATGCCTCGCCTCATCTGTCACGTCGACATGGATGCTTTCTTCGTATCCGTCGAGGAACTGTTTGATCCGTCGCTGAAAGGGAAGCCCGTCGTGGTCGGCGGGAAAGCCGATCAGCGAGGCGTGGTTTCGGCAGCATCCTACGCAGCACGCAAGTATGGCGTCCACTCGGCCATGCCGCTGCGCACGGCCGCGCGACTCTGCCCGCACGCCCTCTTCGTCGATGGACATCCTGAGCGCTACCGAGAATACTCGAAGAAGGTGTTCGCCGTCCTCAACCACTTTTCGCCTCAGGTTGAGATGGCCTCTATCGACGAGGCGTATCTCGATCTCACCGGCACCGAGCGCCTGCACGGCCCGCCGCTCAAAGCGGCACACCGGCTGCATGAAGCCATTGCCCAGGAAACAAAGCTCAACTGTTCGCTCGGCTTGGCGTCGTCGAAGCTGGTGGCGAAGGTCTCGTCCGATCAGGCCAAACCCAATGGCGTTCTCTGGGTGCTGCCGGGCCAGGAGGCACGATTCCTGGCGCCGCTCGAGGTTCGCAGGATTCCAGGGATCGGCAAGGTGATGGAGGCCTCCCTCCACAAGCTGGGCATTCACAAAGTGGGCGATCTGGCAGCGCTGGATGAAGACTTCGTTGCCCAGCGATTCGGGAAGTGGGGATTAGCGCTCTCCGGCAAAGCGCGCGGCGAGGATGCGGGCGGCTGGTTCGATAGCGACGTCGGCGAACGTGATGAGCCCAGATCTATCAGCCATGAAACTACTTTTTCAGAAGATACCGCTAACCGCCAACAGTTGGAGGCTTCGCTCCTCAAACTTAGCGAGATGGTGGCGCGACGCCTTCGCGATCACCGTCTTTATGCCAAGACCATCCACCTCAAACTGCGAAACGCGGATTTCGAAACCATCACGCGCGCGCAGACCTTCGACCATGCAACTCAGCTGGATGGCGAGATCGCCGGCGCAATAACCGGCCTGTTTCGGAAGGCTTGGGATGGAAAGACGGAGATCCGGCTGATTGGTGTGCACGCCGGTTCGCTCGAGCACAGCGAGGGCCAGATGAGTTTGCTCGAAGAGGAGTCAAAGGCGAGATTACGCCAGGCATTCCGCGCCGTCGATCACATTCGGGATAAGTACGGTGAGAACGTCATCTCGCTGGCGAAAAGCATGGATACGAACATTCGCGAACGAGTCCACGAGAGTATGCCCGATCTGCCAGGCAAGGCGCCGCGCAAGGATAAAGGAGGATGAGCCCCCTCACAACAACCGGAAGTTCACTTCAACCGTCGCCTCCACGGGCACGGGCTTTCCATCCTTTGTCGCCGGCTTAAAGCGCCAGTGCTGCACCGCCTCAATCGCCTTCTCATCCAATTGCATGCCGAGCGGATAAATCACCGAAATCTGGCGCGGGAGGCCCTTCTCATCGATGATCACTCTCAACAAGACGGTTCCTTGAAACTTGGCTTGCCGCGCCTGTTCCGAATACTCGGGCTCGACTTTAATCAGCAGCACCGGGAGTGTTGAAACCTGTCCCAAGCTGTAGGGGCCGCCGTGCATGCCACCGTTTGATCCGACTTGATAACCGGGGCCGTCGCCGGGCCCAACACCACCTCGAGTGCCCTTGCCCAAGCCGTTTGTACCCGGTCCCGCCGACAGCAACCCCGACGTGCTCATAGGGTCGCCATACTGATCGGCTTGAATCTTCGGCGCTTCGGCATCGAGCAGCACCGGAGTTATTTGCAGCTTCGCCTCCGAGTTCGTGACTAGGGTCGGCACGATGAATACCTTATGAGCGCTCGGTGGCGCAGCACCCAATGAAACAGGCGTTAGCGAGTGGTCGCCTCCACCTCCGCCTCCACTGGCCGGCGTGGGAGCGCGCCAAACCAATTTCGCCAATGCAACCGGAGCGTGGATGTGGTCCAGCGCCGGAGCCAGTGTCCCGCTTCGCATTAGCGCAAAAAGCAGCCAGATGAGGAAGAACCCAAGCAGATGGATGCCGAGTGAAAGCAAACCGGCTGTGGCAGCAGTTGGCCGGTCGCCCGGAGCGACAAGGAAGTGCGGATCGAAGGAATGCTGATCGGACATGAAGCGAAAACCTTTCCGCCCCTTCCGCCGCACCAAAGCTACCGATCCTGACGGAGGCGGGTATCCGAGGGTTTCACCGATTCGTCGAACAATCCTGGCGTTTAGTATCAGTCTCCGCGGACGGCGGCCATCTCTTCGGCCCTGGTGTGGATTTTCTCGCCACCCTTGAAGAACAGCAGCACAAACAGGAAAATCAACAGGGCGCTGCCGGCGGAGCTCCACCAGAAGGCCATCCAGTTTACTTTTCCGGAAAGCTCCGTGAAATAGTCCACGGCGCTGCCCGAAAGCTGCGCCCCGACTAACATTCCCAAACCATAGGTCACGAATGTGATTAGCCCCTGTGCCGTTCCGCGTAGGTGCGGTGGGGCCTTCTGGTCCGTATACATCTGGCCGGTCATGAAGAAGAAGTCATAACAGATGCCATGCACCAGAATGGCCACGTAGAACATCCACACCCCGCTGCCGGCGTTGCCGAAAGCCAGCAGTAGATAGCGCAGGGTCCAGGCAAATAGGCCCACCAGCAGGACGCCCTTCACATTTACCTTCTTGAACACGAACGGCATCACCAGCATCATGCCGATTTCGGAGAACTGCCCTAGCGTCATCTTGCCCGCGGCGTTCACGACCCCAACCGCATTCAGATAAGCGTTGGTGAACGAGAAGTAAAACGTCAAGGGAATGCAGGCCAGCACCGATGCAATCACGAAAACCGCAAACGACCTGCTCTTAAGCATCACCAGTGCATCCAGCCCGAGCATGGTCCGTGCGCTCACCACTTGTCCCTTGCCCGCGGGCGGCGTGTGCGGCAGCGACAAGCAGAAGAAACTCATGGCCAGCGAGGCGATCGCGGCCAGCAGGAAAGGTTTCGAGGTTCTTTCGATACGAAGGCCCCCCACCACCAGACCGATCAGGATCCAGCCGATGGTCCCGAAAACGCGGATCAGCGGAAACTCTTTGCCCAGGTTCTTAATGTTGCGGAAGGCCAGCGTGTTCGCCAGCGACATAGTCGGGAAATAGCAGAGGCAGTAGGCGAGCATCAGCCCATACACGGTCGTGAACGACGTTACCCGCGTCAGCAGAAACAGGATCAGTGCGCCGACCAGATGAAGCAACGCCAGCACGTGCTCGATGGCGAACAGACGGTCGGCGATTCGGCCCACAAAGAACGGCGAGATCATGCAGGCGAGCGCGGTCGTCCCAAACACCGCACCCGCTTGCGTTCCTGAAAAGTGTAGTGTCGCGGTCAGGTAGGTAGTGAGGGTGACGTACCACGCCCCCCAGATGACGTATTCCAGCAGCATCATCACGCTCAACTGAACGCGTAAAAGAACCGGCATAGGTTGGAGTGTATCGCGGTGGGTTTAAAGCACGCGGCTACGCGCCCGCCCACGACCCATCGGGCGCGACATACCCAGTTTTACAGCCCTTCGATTACCGAGCCAGACCGTTCGTGAAAGGGTTCACTATTCGTACCCCGGCGTACTGTTGTCCGTCATTCAGATCCTCGGAATACACGGTGTGAGCACCCAACGCTTGCGCCGCGGAAAGAACGGCCGCATCCCAATAGGAGATGGCGTAACGCGCCGACAGTTCAATCGCAATACGCACGATGCGGTGGTCAATCGGGAGACACGGAAATTCGATGAGCTGCTCGATCCACTCCAGCGCTTGCTCGGCTGTAAGGGGCCGGGTCGCCTTTCTAACCACGGTAACGAAGAATTCCTGCAACACTTGTGCTGAGGTGCCAAAGTCCTCTGATTCAATCAGGGCTAGAGCTCGCTGCCGTTTGCGTTCGTCCTTACCTGTCCCAACCGCCGCGTAGACCAGAACATTCGTGTCAAGAAAGACTTTGGCGGTCATGAAGATCTTCGCGTGCCCAAGTCTTTTTACCAAGCCGGCCTGATGAACGGGCACTCAGTTCTCGCAAACGCGCACGTGCCAGGTTGGCCCGGTTCTCTTGGGTGGCGAGATTCGTCAAGTAGTCGCGCACCAATGCGTTGATACTGGAATTCTTCTCAGCCGCGTGCCGGCGAACGACGGCCAGCACCTTTTCATCCACGCTAAGGGTAATGTTCTTCATAAACACAGTATATGTGAAACTGTGGAGTAGACATGGGAGCACTTTAGATCGGACCGCAGTCTCAATCAGGTCGTCCAGTTCGCTCGAGCGATCGGCCCCTACGAAGAAGCCGGGTGAGACAACGATGATTTCCCGGCGCGCCGGCAGTTGGGACATCTTGCCCACAATGGTCTTCAATAGCTCCACCTGAAGCTTTTGGATCACCGAAACGCGGCAGACAGGCGCCGGATGCAACTCAAGCCGCGATACCGCCTCTTGCAACTTCGCCGGGTCGTTGGTGAAATCCAGAGTCAAGCGGCACGACGAACTAACAATTCCCACTCGATCGCCGGGCTGTAATACTCCGAGCTGCCGTGCCGCCGCGGTGCGTATGCGCGACAGATCGCCGGGATCCCGGATGGAGACGTCGTCAAAGAAGTAGAGGACGAAGCGCGCGGGAATCACTGTTCCAGTCCCGCCCGCCGGTCGCTGCGCTGAGGTGTTTGCATCGGGCAGTGACCGGTCGGGGGCCGCCTGGTTGCCGGAACCCTCCACCGCGAAGCTGGATATCTCCAGCAGCTTCCCATTGTCGAAGAGCTGAAAGTCGTCCTTGCCGAGGTTGTTCACGACATGACCGTCGTGGTCGCGCACCACGACCGGAACCTGGATGACGGTCACACCCGCCTTGAACGTCTGGGGAGACTGCGTCTGGGCAGCCACGCTCGACAAAGAAATGAGCATCACGAAGAATGGCAGTGCCAAACGCATCATGTATTCCCCCTCCCTGTTATGGAACTTGTACTGCGGCATTTTCCTCCGTTAGCTGCTGGCCCTCGGCGTCGCGCACCACCAGCCGAACCAAATAGGCGCCGGGCTTCATGTCGAAGTTCGAGGCGATGGTGACGGGAGGCTTCTGCTCCAGCGCCAGCACAGTTTCATCGCGAAGCCGGAGCCGCAGGATCTTCTGCACTCCAGCGATGAAATTGCCATTGGGGTCGAACACGGCAGCCACGATGGTGAGATCGTTCCGGTTCCGGTCATCCACTTTGCGAAGGTGAATCAGCTTGAGATCAACGGTGGCGAGGACGTTCAGTTTTCCCTCGCTGCCGTCTGTCGTCACCTGCGTGTGCATCTCCACGGGAAGATTGTGGATTTCATCGCGTGAGAACACGGCCTCCTCGATCTGTTGCTTGGTCAGCGCCTCGGCGTCCTCCGCCTGTTTAGGAGCCCAATACCCGCGGCGTACCTGCAGGGTCGCCTTATCGCGTGAGTTCACTGCAACCTTCAGAGAATGGAAGCTGCCATCAGCCTTCAAGTCATGCGGGGCGAAACTCAAAATGTAGAGATACTCGGGCGCTGCCGCGGCCTTGCGAACCCCGCCATCGAAATCGTTGTTGAAATTGGCCGTTCCCCCGGTCCCCTCCGCCAGCACGATGAGTTCATCGGCCGCGACGTTGGCATCCTGGCTCTTAAAGGAGATCTCCTCGGGCGAGGGCGGCCCGCCGGACCAACTCGCGTCGAAGGCCGGGTTTGTCCAAATGCCCCGCGCATCAATCGTGCCGATGAGTACCTTCGAACGGATGGCGAGCGCAATGAGGTCCGACCCCTGGTTCTGAAGCTCGGGTGAAACGAAGAAACCGGGTGAGGCGAGCACAATCCGGCGCTGCCCAGGCAGGAGCGCCATGCGCCGGACAAGGTTGCTGAGAACGTTCAGATTGGCTCGCGACTCCTGCTTACCATTTGTGAAGGTGTCGCGAGCTTCTTCTACCGCCTGCTCGAAGGCCAGTCCGTCGCCCCCTCCCTGAACGCGGCCATCGGAGGTCGCTATCCCGCGAGGCACTTTCAGACACCGAATTGCGTCATCGAACGCGGCCCGGAGAGCCGCCGACCGGACAAGATCGCCCGGATACGAAGGCTGCAGCGTAACCTGCTGATCGATTTGGACGGCCTGGAAGTAGCTGACATAGAGACACGAATTATTGGCAGATCCGGTAATGGAGCTAGGATGAATTCTGAGCAGGGCCTCATCCAGCGTTGCAGGCTTATCGGTGAAGTCGACAGCGACCTCGCCCGAAGTCGTGAAAAGCGCAACGCGATCGTCCGGCTGGAGCGATGAGCGGAGATATCGCCGGATGGCGTCGCGCACCTGAGGCAAGTTCTCGAATCGCATATGCAGGTCGTCGAAGACAAAGGCGACAAAGTGGCTGGGCAACGGCGGAGTTGTGGGTGATCCCGGAAAGACGGCGGATGGGTTGGCGTTGTCCGGGTGCGAATTGAGAGCGCCTGGGGTGGCTGCGCTCAGCACATTGAACTTTGCGATCTCCTGCCGCTTGCCGTTGTCGAAAAGACGGAAGTCGTCTTTGCCGAGATTTCCAATGGCATGCCCGTCGCGATCGCGCACGACGACGGGCACCTCCACCAGATTGGCCTGAGCCTTGAAAGTGACGGGCTCGTC
>JBAUOG010000448.1:0-5539 GCA_049579625.1 Bryobacteraceae bacterium | reverse complement strand
GCCGATTACCTGACCCCTATTGTTCAGTGCCCCTCCCGAGCCCGGCCCTGGGAGCCCTCCCACGACACCGAGGGTGCCTCCGAGCGTGCCAAGATCTTGCATCCTGCCGTTGGTCCAAAGGAATGGGTGCTGCGTCGGGACGCCAGTCACTGGATTCGGCGTGGAATTGGTATAAGCCCACCCGGCTACCTGGCCGAACTCGTTGATCGATGCGGCCCAGCCATCGGGTCCGCCCAGCGTGCCCAAATCGTGCATCACGCCTTTGTTCCACAAAAACGCCCGCGTCTGGGTTCCAAATAGATAGGAAAATGGATCTGGGATTGTATTAAGTGCGAGTCCGACCACTTGGCCGCGGTTGTTCATGGCGTTTCCAAAGCTAAAACTTCCCCCGTCCAACGTTCCCAGGCTGGTAATCGCTCCTTCCTTCCAGACGAAAGCGATGTTTTCCGGAACGCCTGTCAGCGGATCAATTGCGCCAGTGTCCGATCCCCCCAAGATCTCCCCTGCGTCGGTGACCCAGCCGGCCGAACTGCTATTGCCGAATGGGACCGTGCCCAGTTCGGTTAGGGATCCGTTCTTCCACTGAAACGCGCGCAAGAGCAGACAGTCTGGGGTATCGCAGTTAGGGTAAAAGGGATCCTGAATTGAAGTATCCGCCGCGCCAACGGCTGTCCCGAGATTGTTGACACTTTTGACCACGGGTGACGAAAAATAGAAGCTCTGCGGCCCACCGAACGTACCTAGGTCCACGAGCTTGTACTTCTGATGCTTCGGTTTGTTAGTTTGCGATACATTGCCTTGCGCTTGCATGCCATTCGGCATCGCCAGCGCGGTGAATAAAGACACTACGGTTAGATAGATCCGTGCTTTCATGTTCTTCTCCTGATTAATTAGTTCGGAAATGGCGTTTCAACTGGCCCGAAGAGGAACCGCCGATGAGAACTAGCGGTAAGTTCAAGTGCCGGAGCGGGCGTGGGCGTGACGGAGTCTCGGCTCCGCCCCGGCAAGAGTGGTCGCAAGGCCTGAACTAATTCAAGGGTGCGGCTGCCGGGTCGGGAATGCGATAACGCTGCACGAACCGGTTGCGGAATTGAAGCACGGGACTAACTGATTCGCCTTGCTTGATTACGGGCTGGCCCTGTGTGAGCGCAGCGCTGTTCTGGAAGGCGGCGATTCTGGCCTCCAGGTCGTCGCAGTCGCCATCCGGAACCAATAGGACAGCGTGCTGGTCGCCATTAGCGAGCACTCCGTTAGCGGCAATCTCTCCGAGATCGTTGATGAAATAGGCTTCTTCGATAATAAGGTCTGAACCCATGGGAACAAGAACGTTCAGATCGATCATCGGACCGCCGTTCTCCCACAGAAATCCATGATGGGGAGGCGTCACATTGCTTACTGCAGATTTTCCGACCACTTGGCCCTGTGAATTGATCCATCTTGCAGAACTAGTAGTGCCAAGAGTACCAAGATCTTTCATGCTCCCGTTACGCCAGATAAATCCATGATTGCCCTGGCTCCCCGGCAAATCCGCCTGACCCACAACCTCTCCGGAATCGTTGACGGTGTTTGCAATCCCGGTGTCCCCTCCCAGGGTTCCCAGATCGACCAGGTGTCCGCGATCCCACAAGAATGGGTGCCAGGTTTGGTCTCCCGTAAGATACATATCTCCCACAACCTGGCCTGCATTGTTCAGGTCGTACAGGTCGGCCCATGCTCCTCCCAGCGTGCCGAGATCGAGCATCTGACCATGCTGCCAAAGAAAGGGATGGATCGGGGGAAGGCCGGTATTTGGATCCGGCGTCGAACTGGTGTACGAGATTCCCGCAACCTGTCCGGATGCATTGATGTATTGAGCAAAGGCGTCTGGCCCTCCCAAAGCTCCAAGGTCGTGCATGACTCCCTTTTGCCATAGAAAGGCCCTGGTCTGAGTAGCCGCGGCAAACGAGCCCGTCACGTTCGCCGCAAGCGAGTAATCATCAGGAATTGTATTCAACGCCGCTCCAATCACCTCACCTTGGGCGTTTACTCCAACGGCTTGGCTCTGACTGCCTCCCAGCGTTCCGAGGTCCATCGTCTTGCCATTGTCCTGCCATACCACGGCCCTCTGTTCAACTTCTCCTGTGAGCGGGTCGAGAATGCCGATATCCGAGCCTCCCGCGATCAGACCATTGTCGGCAATCCAATACGGGAAGCTGAAGCTACCGCCCGGGAGGGTTCCCAGGTCCAAGAGCTTACCTCCGCTCCCGACCGCCGCATGCTGGATGAAGCAATCGGTGTTCCCAACGGGGTTGAAGCAACTGGGGTCGGGGTTTGGGGTGTCGGCCCCAATAATCGCCTCGCCGCGCGCATTCACGACCTGCGCGAAGCGTGCAAAGTAGCTGTTGGGGCCTCCTAGAGTTTCCAAATCCACAATCCTGTAGCGTTGATGAGTGACAGTTTGGTTCTGAACTGCCTGGCCTTCCATGCCATTCGGCATCGCCATCGCGGTGAATAATAATGTTGCCGCTGTGATGCAGGGCAACATTCTGGACTTCGTGGCGCCTGCTCTGTGGCTTCTTTGCGATGCGGGCGAGGCCCGGCGCATGTCAGCGATGCGTCTCATTTTTCTGGTCCTTTATCGAGTGAGTCACTTGCGCAGCAAGCATGCGTTACAGGCCGTCTCGCGTCAACCGAACTCCAGCTGAACTTTGGCTGAACAGCCGGAACCGTCATGCGCAGAGCAAGTTACAGGGGTTGCTGAACCGGCAAGCAAGCATGCCGATCTCGGTTTCGGTTACGATGGTATTCCGCCTGAAAGGCTTCTCTTTGAGCGATGTGCTTTCTAGCATCGTCTGTTTTGGTCGCTTTGAGCTCGATCTCACGGCGGGCGAACTGCACTCTGATCATCAGAGAATTCCACTCCAGGAACAGCCGTTCCAGCTTTTGCGGATGTTAGTTGTTCGACCCGGAGAAATACTGACACGGGACGATATCCGCCGGGAGCTATGGCCGAATGGCACCATGGTGGAGTTCAACGACAGCATCAATACGGCCATCAAGAAACTGCGTGCTGCACTAGGAGATTCTGCCGAGCAACCTCTTTACGTAGAGACCGTCGCGCGCCGCGGCTACCGATTGCTGGTTCCGGTCTTCAGGGCCGAACGAACCGACCAGGGCCCGCTCAGCGAAGCGCCAATCGGGCCGGAGCGCGAATTCCCTGCGGCAAACCAGACAGCCAAAAAGCCTTCGCACGATCGCGTTTTGCAGATTTTGCAGCGACGGCGGCTTCTGCTCGCGTGCGGTGTCGCGGCACTACTGGCGGTGAGCCTGGCTTCGGTTTCGATTGTGCACTTCCGCGAGAAACCTCCGCCGGCGGTGCCTTTGCGCCTGCTAGCCACGACGCCGGAGGGCCTGCTGCCAATGCTATCGCCCGATGGCCGCAAGGCAGCCTTCATGATGGGAGGCCGGCTTTGGATTCAATTTCTGGCGTCGGGAGAATCGCGTGATTTGACGGCCGCCGACGATCCTTCGCCCTTCTGGTCCCCCGACAGTCGTTTCCTCGGCTATTTATTCCAAGGAAAACTCAAGAAGATCGAGGCGACCGGCGGTCCTCCACAGACTGTGGCGGACCTGCGCAGCGATTTCTTGCCGGCAGGTGGCGCTTGGAGCCGGGACGACGTGATCGTCTTTGGCGACCTGCCGATCGGCTTGTTCCGCGTACCGGCTTCCGGAGGCAGCCCGATTCAAATCACCGCAGTGAATTCCGCACGCCACGAAAATAGCCAATACTGTCCCTCGTTCTTGCCGGACGGACGGCATTTCGTCTATATGGGTGCTTCAACTGACCAATGGAAGAGCGCGCTTTATCTCGGCTCCGTGGACGCAAAACCGGAGCAGCAAAGTTCCACGCCATTGCTGCTCAGCAACTCGCAGCCCGTATACACGCCATCGGCCGACCCGGGTACTGGATACCTGCTCTTTGTTCGCGAGGGCAGTCTGTTGGCCCAGCCGTTCGATAACCGCCGGATGGAGCCGAAAGGGGAACCTGCAACCGTCGTCCAAGACCTCAGCTTTTCTTTCCCCGGGACCTCTTCCGAACCCTTTTCTGCCTCGGCCAATGGCATCCTGGTGTTTGGGCGAAGAGCCAGGGCAACTCGGCGGCTCACCTGGTACGACCGCGAGGGCGAAGTGCTTGGAACCGCGGGAGAGCCAGCCCCTTATCTAACCTTGGCGCTCTCGCCGGACGGGACTCGGCTGGCTTTTGGGAGGCACAATTCGGGAGTGGAGTGGCTCAGCATCCTGCTGATGGATCTCTCTCGAAACGGCGAGAGCACGCGGTTCGCGATTGGCTCGCCCAAAGACACACACCCGGTCTGGTCACCGGATGGGACCAACATCGTCTTTCGTTCCAACCGCGACGGCCCTTACAACCTGTATCAAAAGCGGGCCGACGGCGCGAAAAATGAAGAGGTTTTGCTCAAGTCCAGTGAAGACAAATATCCGTCGAGTTGGCGGAGCGACGGCCGTTTCTTGCTGTATACAACGGTGAACCCCAAAACCAAGGCGGACATTTGGGTGCTCCCGCTCGAGGGCGGCAGGAAGCCGCTGCCGTTCCTGATCACGGAATTCAGCGAGCGCCAAGCGCGCTTTTCTCCGGACGGCCGCTGGGTCGCCTACACTTCCGATGAGTCTGGCCAGGACGAGATTTATGTGCGTTCATTTTCCATGAATTCCGACAGGACGGCGGTGGAGACGGGCGGCAAGTGGCACGTCTCGGTTGGCTCCGGGGCTGAGCCGCACTGGCGCGGCGACGGCCGGGAACTCTATTACCGTTCGCTTCTCGATGGAAAGCTGATGGCCGTAGGAATTGCAACCCAACCCACGTTGCGGGCCGGAATGCCGAGACCCCTTGGAGTGCCCGTGCCCTTTATCAAGCCGTGGCCAGATTCGGATGCCGGGTGGGATTCCGCTCCCGACGGCAAGCGATTCCTTGTGGTGACTAATTCACCGACCAAGCCGCAACGTTTTACGGTCATTCTGAACTGGCAAGCTGGTCTGAAGAAATAGGCCGCGGAAACCGCGGAAACCGGGGACAGGGAAACCGGGAAACCGGGGGGAAACCGGGGGGGAAACCGGGGACAGTATCCACGTTTACCGAGTTTCGTTGAGGTTTTGTCGCAGTGCCGCGGACTCAGTCTGTAGAATGCCCCGTATCGCCCGTGCCGTTGTCGCTGGAGTGCCGCATCACGTTACGCAGCGTGGGAACGGTCGGCGGATGATCTTTGATACGGACGCGGATCGCTTACTGTACCTGGATTTATTGAGGGAGAACGCTGTCGAATGTGACCTGGCAATCTGGGCCTGGTGCCTGATGAGTAACCACGTTCACCTGGTGGCAGTGCCCGGACGCTCAGATTCACTGGCACGAACATTGGGACGCACTCATGCCGCCTATGCTCGCTACCTCAACCTCAGACGGCGGTCTTGCGGGCACCTCTTTCAGGCGCGTTTTTACTCCTGCCTGATTGGGCCGCAACACCTATGGATGACTGTCGCTTAC
>JBAUOG010000447.1:0-1712 GCA_049579625.1 Bryobacteraceae bacterium | reverse complement strand
CTACTGGTGCTCGCTTTCGGAGCTCTCGCCTGCCAAGCGCAATCCCTCGAAGGGATCACCACCGTCACCACCAATTTCCTGACCTGGTTTCGCGCCTTCCTCGGCATCGTTGGCGTCATCGCCATCGTGTGGGGTGGGGCTCAGACTAATCCGGGGTAAAGCTTGGAACCGAGGTCGCGGTAGGCGACCACACCCGCCCGGAGCGAGTGACCAGGCAGCGCTGATCGCTCGGCCCTTGCGCCAGCATGGCAACATCATAGTAATGCCTTGAATACTAGGCAGTTGGTATCGGTCGGCCTGTCATGACAGCGTCGTATCCGGCTGGTACGATGAAGGTCGGGAAGGCTGGCCGACGATGAACCTCTCACTTCCATTGACACCGGCGGAGGAAGCCAAGCTTCTCGCGAAAGCGCGGGAGGCAGGCACGACGCCGGAGCAGGTCGTGCGCCAGGCGATCGAGCCGATTCTGGCTTCTTTTCCCGAACACGCCCCGCCGGTCAAGACCGCGAAGAAATCTCTCCTGGGAATTTGGTCGCAGTATGGGCCAGGGCCCTCGGAGGAAGAAATCGACCAAAACCGTGCCGAGATGTTTTCGACCTTCGGTCGAGATGACATCGCATGATTGCGGCCGTCGCGGATACCCACACCGCGGTCTGGTACCTGTTCAACAATCCAAGACTCTCGGCCGGCGCCCGCGAAACTAATCGACGTCATGTCCCAGTTTTGATACACTCGGAATGGTGCGGCCGGTTGTATTTCATCCCAAAGCCCGCGATGCTATCCGGGCGTTCCCGCGCGAGATTCGCGACCGGGTAGGCAAGGCGCTTTTCTTGCTTCAGATGGGTGAGCAGCCGGGGATGCCACTCTCGAGGCCAATGCCCTCGGTGGCTCCTGGTGTTTCTGAACTGAGGCTGCATAGCGAAGATGGCCAGTTTCGAGCGTTCTACTTCACGGCGAGCGCAAAGGGCATTCTAGTGCTTCACGCCTTCGTGAAAAAGACCCAACAAACGCCGCCCTCGGAAGTTCAACTGGCGCGCAAGCGATTGAAGGAGATGCAAGATGAAGACTAAGACGATCACAGCCAAAACTCCCGAAGCCTTGGCCCGGACACTGGGACTCAGCGGCGTTGAGGCGCAGGAATGGCAAGTACAGCACGCGCTACTAAAAAGACTCAGGCAGATCGTCCGTGATGCGGCCCTGACCCACGCAGAAGTTGCGCGGAGGGGTGGTTCTTCCCGGACCAGGGTCACCTCCATCTTGAATGGCAATCTCGACAACGTGTCCAGCGATCTTTTGATTCGGCTATTAGCCGCCCTAGGCTATCGGGTCAGGGTTTCGGTCTCGCGGGTAGACTCGGCGGCGTAAGCATGCAGGAGGCGAATTGGGAGAGGCATTGGGCCGGACGGTAAATAGGTCTGATCGCCCTCGGACTAATCCGGGGGTAAAGCTTGGAACTGAGGCACGGGCCACCACGCTTACCCAATCCCCCGCTTCCGCATCACCCATGCTGGCGCACGGGGATGCCCGCGCCACCGCTTCATCCTGTTTATCGGGCAGCCATACCATCTGAGTTCCCCGACACTCCTTAGCAGGTTGCTGAAAAAGGCGGAAAACCGCTCCCTGACGGTCACGGCTCCGAAGCGCCGGTGTTTGTTTGTAATGAGTTGCAGGTTCCCGATAGTGAGCGGGTGAAGTGGAGGCGGCCTTTTTCA
>JBAUOG010000446.1:0-1804 GCA_049579625.1 Bryobacteraceae bacterium | reverse complement strand
GTGTTGTTGATCTGGGGACAGGCTCGCGGCTGACGCAGGCTATTAACACTCCGGCAACACTGTCCGGGCTATACTCGTTTTGGCGATGCGCCATAGTCTGGTGAGCGCTGCTTCTCTATGCCTCAATACGATTTGGTGGTGATCGGCTCAGGTCCGGCAGGCCACAGAGCCGCGATTCAGGGCGCGAAAAGCAACAAGAAGGTGGCGTTGATCGAGAAGAAAGAGATCATCGGCGGCGCCTGCATCAATACCGGCACGATTCCCAGCAAGACCATGCGGGAAGCGGTCTTGCACTTCTCGGGCTACAACTACCAGAACATCTACGGCGTCAGCTACCGGGTGAAGGAAAAGATCACCATGCAGGATCTTTCCTTTCGCGTGCAGCACGTCATCAAAACCGAAGTGGACGTAACGCAGGCCCAGCTTTCGCGAAATGGGATTGAGGTGCTGACAGGTACTGCGGCTTTTAAGGATCCGCATACGCTGCAGATTACCAATACGCGCGGGACTAGCGAAGTGACCGCTGATTTTATTGTGATCGCCACGGGCACCAAGCCGGCGGCGTCGCCGAAGGTTCCGATCAACGCCCGCACCATTATCAACAGCGACCAGATTCTGGAAATGCCGGAGGTTCCCAAGACGCTGATGGTGGTGGGCGGCGGCGTCATTGGCGTGGAATACACCTGCATGTTCGCAACACTGGGTGTGCGAGTCACGCTGATCGAGAAGCGGCCAAGGTTGCTGGAGTTCGCCGACCAGGAGATCGTCGAGGCGCTCTCCTATCATTTGCGTGACCATCGCGTGACGATGCGTTTGAACGAAGAAGTGGAGAGCGTGGAAGAGCTGCCGGACGGAACCGTGGTGGCGAACCTCGAAAGCAAGAAGCGGGTCACCGGCAACACGCTTCTGTTTGCGGTGGGCCGCCAGGGAAACGTAGACGAGATGAATCTAGCTGGCGCCGGACTGGAGTCGGATTCACGCGGCCGTATTAAGGTGGACGAATATTTTCGCACGAAACAACCGCATATTTACGCGGCGGGCGATGTGATCGGGTTCCCCAGCCTCGCTTCCGTCTCGATGGAACAGGGACGGCTGGCGGTGGCGCATGCCTTCGGCAAGCCCGCTACGTCGAACCCAGGCTACTATCCGTTCGGGATCTACACCATTCCCGAGATTTCTTTCATCGGTAAGACGGAGGAACAGCTCACCGACGAGGACGTACCCTACGAGGTAGGTGTCGCCTACTACCGTGAAATCGCGCGCGGCCAGATCCGCGGCGACACGACCGGGCGATTAAAGCTGATCTTCCACCGTGACACTCTGGAGATCCTGGGCGTTCACATCATTGGAGAAGGTGCATCCGAGTTGCTGCACATTGGCCAGGCGGTTCTGATCCTGGGGGGCAAGGTTGAATACTTCGTGCACACCGTGTTCAACTACCCGACCCTGGCGGAATGCTATAAGGCAGCAGCTTTTAACGGCCTCAATAAGTTGAACCGTCCCTAAAGAAAGCAGCCAACCATGGGAAAAGGCATTGGAGTACTCGTTGCGGATCGGATTACCGCCGCGGTCATCGTCGATCACAAGGTCGTGGGGCCGATTCGGAGTTTTCCCGAAGATCCGGCCATCTCCGACGCGCTGATAGGGATACCGGCAGAACTCATCGCCGCCCGGGTTGTTGACGAAGTGAAGCAGCTGGCGGGCGCCGAGGGCGCGGAATACCTGGGTGTTGGCTTCCCCGGCATCATCCGCAACAACATCATCGAAGATTCGCCGAACCTGCAACAGCTCAAGGGCTCCTGGA
>JBAUOG010000445.1:0-2127 GCA_049579625.1 Bryobacteraceae bacterium | reverse complement strand
GGACAGGCACCTGTGTCCCAAGGCGCGCACACATCTCCGTATCGCGTCACCGAAGCCCGTCGCCGCGTGGACACAGCGAGCCTGTCCCCAGATCAACAACACCTGTTTTCAGAGCAACCGCGCGCGTGAGCGAGCGGATGCAGCGGAATCAGTAGCGTGCAGCACGTCTTCCTGTTCCTACGCCGAGGCTCTCCCAACCGCCCACCCCGCACCAGCTCATTTGCAGCTATAGTAAGCAAAGCGCAAAGGAGCATGTGTATGAAGTGGCTACTGATTCTCTTCACCCTGTTTGCCGTGACAGCTGTGGCCGCGGACGTAGCCGGCACGTGGAAAGGCACAGCTGAAACGCCCCAAGGAACCATCGAGCGGACGTTCGTCTTTAAAGTGGACGGCACCACGCTCACCGGCGAGACCAGCAGCGAGATGCTCGGCAAGTCGACCATCAAGAACGGGAAAGTCGACGGTGACAACCTTTCTTTCTCGATCACGGCCAGCTTCCAGGGAAACGAGGTGGAGATCAACTACACAGGCAAGGTCAGCAGCGACGGCAAGGAGATCAAGTTCAAAGCTGAGGTCACCGCCATCGGCCAAACCGTGGAGTACACGGTAAAGAAGATTTCCTAGGCCAGTGACACAAGCCAGTCCGCTTCATCAGTCAGCGTTGTTCTGGGTCTCCCAGCACAGAACCGCGCGCGTGAGCAAGCGGATCTAACCTCAGCACAGAACCGCGCGCGTCAGCGAGCGGATGCTGCGCACAAAGAGAACGTACCTTAGTATGGACAGCCTTTCCAGGGGAGCGCTTTGCCCGCCGAACGCTAACTTGCCCGGCTTGTATCCGAGAATCTCCCCTTGCGTCAGTCCTGCAGTGGCAGGGCCCCCGTGGCAGGACGCAGCGGGCAGTTTCGTTGCGTTGAAGACCCGCGTGTAGGGGGTCCAGTGCGCTTCAACCCGTCGCACACGCCTCGCAAAAAACGCAGGCGCTAAGTTTTTACATTTTCTTCACACCAAAACAATTTAATGCGACCCAGCTTCTGGCAACATCGCTGAGGGCTGGCAAGATTCTTGCCGCGCGCAGTGCTTGCCGCCCCGTTGAGCGTTCCTACACGCGTTTACAGAAAGATCTGGAGGAATAACTGTGTTCAAACTGTTCTCAAACACTCGATTTGCAGCCTTGTTAGCGATATCCCCGCTGCTTGCCGTAAACTTAACCGCTCAAAACTACCAGGTTACTAACCTGGTGGCGAACCTGGCCGGAAATGCCAATACAACGGACCCCAACCTAGTGGACGCCTGGGGCTTGACTCGTAGTTCCGGCAGCCCCTGGTGGATAGCCGACAACGTTACCGGAGTTTCTACTTTGTATGACGGCTCCGGCAACATCATCCCGTTGGTTGTCACCATACCGGCCGCCACCAAAGGAGCAACCGGCTCCCCAACGGGCGCGATGTACAACGGCTCTACCGGCTTTCAGCTTGCTCCAAACAAGCCGGCAGTCTTCATATTCTGCACCAACGATGGGACCATCTCGGGCTGGAACCCTGGAGTGAATCCCACCAATGCCGTCATAATGGCCTCTAAGCCGAACGCAATCTATCCTGGCGCAACTATAGCTACTTGGAACGGTAACGAGTACCTCTACGCCGCCAACGTCTTCTCCCGCAAGATCGATGTTTATGACAGTAGTTTTAAGCCAGTCACCCTGCCGGAGCATGCATTCCGAATCCCGGATCACGTACTCGACTCCGAATCCGAGCATGGGGTCGATATCTTCGACTTATTCGGACCGGATGCTCGGAGCTATGCTCCACATAACATTCAGAACATAGGCGGTGTCCTATACGTTCCCTATACCAAACAAGACTCCAACTTTAATGAAGTCTTCGGATCTGGCTTCGGATTCCTGGTCGCTTTCACGCCCGGCGGCGAGTTCATTCGCGCGTTTCAGTACGGTCCGTGGTTCAATTCGCCGTGGGGTCTAACGATAGCGCCCAACGATTTCGGGTCGTTTAGCCACACTCTTCTCGTCGGCAATTTGGGAAGCGGCGAAATCCTGGGGTTCAACCTGGAAGACGGCAGCTTCGTTGGAAAACTAGCCGACCAAAATGGTAAAACCATTCAGATCGATCG
>JBAUOG010000444.1:0-1557 GCA_049579625.1 Bryobacteraceae bacterium | reverse complement strand
AACCTGAGAGGGGTGGGTTTTCTATTTTTGTGCGGTATAGTACACTAGGTTTAGATTCTTGATGACTAACTGGCAATTACGTTGGGAGAAAGGGGTTGGCCAATGCATATACTGGTGGTGGAAGACGAGCAGCGGTTGGCATATCTACTACGCCGTGTTTTGCTGGAAGAGCGTCATTCCGTTGATATTGCGCATGATGGAAATGCTGGTCTTAATCTTGCGTTGAGCGATACGTATGATGTTGTCATTTTGGATATCATGCTACCTGGTATCGATGGCATTGATGTTTGCCGGCAGATGCGCGCAGAGCGTATTATGTCGCCTGTTCTGATGCTGACTGCTCGAGGGTCTGTGGAAGACCGTGTGACTGGTCTCAATGTAGGTGCTGATGATTACCTCACTAAACCGTTTGCAATGGAGGAACTGCTGGCCCGCATTAACGCTTTGCTGCGGCGGCGTGATCAACGTTTTGATGAGAATCCGCGACTTTGTGTGGGTGATTTAACGCTTGACCTGGTGGGGCATGAGGCACGCCGTGATGGACGAGTCATTGAGTTAACGGCGAAAGAGTTTGCTCTGCTCGAATATTTAATGCGGCACCAGGGCCGGGTACTCACGCGCACACAAATCGTCGATGCCGTTTGGCGATATGACATGGAGGCGCTTTCGAACGTTGTCGACATTTACATTCACTATTTACGTGATAAGGTTGACCAGGGGTTTTCACAGTCATTAATAAAGACCGTGCGTGGTGTTGGTTACAAGATTGAAGCATAACAAGACAAGAGGAGCAGCAGCATGAAGTGGAGAGATCCCTCCAGGTGGACTTTGAGGCGAAGAAAAAGCCGCCTTTCGCAGGGGCCTGAGGCGGCTTTGTTTCAGGGACTGCGCATTCGCTTGACGCTGTGGTACTGCCTGGTATTGTGTGCTGCACTTGTGATATTTAGTGTGATTCTGTACCTTGGAGCACGTTACTTCCTTCTCTCTCCTGTTGAAAGCGCAGCTTCAGCGCATGCTCGTGATCACGCGTTTACATGGCTCGCAGGGTCACCTGATCGCGCGTGTTCGTCATTCGGCTCACCAGGACGATTTGCTCCTCCCTCCCCGAATCAGGGAGGAGCTATGTATGAAATGGTTGCGTGCTTTGACCAGAATGGCACATTAGTGCAAACGAATGATACGGCACAACTTCCAGCAGCTTTTCTCAGCAATACTGTCGCGAAGAATGCCTTACAGGTGGGTTGGGCATCTGATACAGTTGATGTAGGGGGACAGATAGGGCAAATTTATCGTTATGCGCAGGCGGTGCCAAACCCGAATGGCAATGGGTATTTAGGAGTGGTGGTTGTAGGCGATTCGATCCAGGTGCAGGAAGATGCGCTGTCTTTGATACTGATACTCTTACTGAGCATTGGGGGATTAACATTGCTTGGTGCCGGACTGGGCGGGCTATTCCTGTCGAATCGCGCGTTGGAACCAGCCCGCCTGGCCTGGAGAAACCAGCAGCGTTTCATTGGTGATGCTGCTCATGAACTACGCACCCCACTGACCCTGTTG
>JBAUOG010000443.1:0-4382 GCA_049579625.1 Bryobacteraceae bacterium | reverse complement strand
GGGCTTTTTCACGAGGTTTCGGCTAGCCCGGTTACCCAGACTCGCCGCTCGATAGCTATCGAATCTAACCATCAACTATTCGAGTGGGTCCTTCCCCCACTGGCAATCTGCCCCTTTGGGGCACACAAATGACTCTCGGCCCGGCTGGCTGACAGCCCGCGCCACGAGTTCGGAGGAACTCGCTTGAGCCTCACTCCGCCGATGAAAACATGATTCCTTACCAGAGTCGAGTTGTCGGATGAGTGGGGGCGGGTTAAACAACCGCCGAAGGTTGCCAACCCGCCCCACTTCACGTTCGAACTCATCTCATTGACCCTCGTTAAACCGATCCTTGCTCTGTTAGCTCGGACTGCCGGCGAGCCGACATGACTGGTGAGCGATCGGATTACGAAACGAACTGCCGTGCTGAACGGCCCTCATCGTCTCAGGCTGACTTTGAATCTACGTGCATTTTGAAAATACGAACCCAAATCCAACGTAATGAGCAGCGACTTGCTATGAGCCTGTCCGATTCTCAGGATGAAGCCTGACGAGACGGTTTCGGATCGGGGTGAGCCCGAACTAGCTGATTCCGTTGGGCAAATAACGGAACGAGCCCGGTGACGGCTGTTTTGGAGTGACGAGATGCATCCGCCAGTAAGGACGTGCAGACTGGGGAGTCACCGTCTTACAGTGAGGCGTACGATGCGTTTTGATGTTGTACGGGATGCTAGACCGCATCAGTGAGAAGACTTCTCCCTCAACCAAGCCGGCGAAGAGAAGGACCAAACTTACCTTACCGGCCGATTCACTCAATCAGGCGGAACGGCTCGCCCACGCCCGATAGGTGACTCTAAGCACGGTGATCTCGGAAGCTCTTTCGGATGGACTGCGGCTGAATCTCGCGGCCGAGCGCAGTGAAGCCGTCATCAGCGCCTATCGGAAGGCTTTCTCCGGCTTCTCAGAGGGAGAGATGGCGATTCTGAATGGCGTAATCCTCGAGCCGATAGACGGCCGTTAGCACCGGTCGCCTGCCAATGATCGATCCTGCCCGAACCAGCCGTAATGTCTCCTGAGGCAGTTGCCCAAGAGATAGCAGCCATGCGCGCCTAAAGACGTGCCCAAAGTCCACGCTGATGCGTTTGGTGCTAGACACCAACGTCGTTGTCTCGGGCCTGGGGTGGAAACCCAAGGCAGCTTTTGCAGCTTGCTCGCGGCGAACGTGTCAGGCTGTTCACGAGTGCGCAGCTTCTTGCAGAGCTGACCGAAGTTCTTCTCCGCCCTAGTTTGAGCCAAAAATTGCAGCGGCGCTGTCTTCTGTCGATCAGCTTGTTGATCTTTATGCCGAGCTGGCGGCTTTGGTGCGGCTTACGCCGTTACCGAGTATCGCACCCGACCCTGATGACGATGTAGTGATAGGCACGGCCCCTTCGGCCAAAGCTGATTTTCTGGTGACCGGGGACACTGTTTTACTCAACGTCGCTGAATACCAGGGCGGGCGTATTGTTTCCGTCGTTGAAGCGCTGCAAACCCTCGTCGGCCCCCGTCAGTCTGCGTTGGTCCATTCCACTTCATCCAGGTACTTCGCGAGTTCCTTCAGGTGCGTTTCGATTGCTGCGGCGTCAGTTTGTCGGGCGGCCGACTCAATCGCTTCACCGATCTCACTTAGCTTGGGGAATCCGTAACCCGCGCCGGTGCCGCGAAGATTATGGCCAAGCGTGCGGATTCGATCGAAGTTGCCGCCGGCTAACGCAGTGGCACATGCCTGCAAGTCCGTGCGGCGAGTTTCCAGGTACCAGGGAATGATCTCCTTAAGGCCGGCGTCGACCGTTACAATGTTGCGGACGGGAACGTGCGCGGCGATCGCTTCAAAGAGGCCGGCACGGCTGAACGGCTTGATGAGCAGCGCGGTGCAGCCGGCCGCCTTGCTGCGGGCAACCTCTTCTTCAAAGGCAGCGGCGGTTAAAACGAAGATCGGCGTCGGCTTATGCCGGCCGGCGCCTTCTATCTCGCGAATGCGACGCACCGCTGTGTACCCATCGATCCGGGGCATGCGGAGATCGGTCAGGATCAGACCGTAGTGACCGGGAACGAAATGGTCGAGAAAGGCTTGCCCGTCTTTCACCGTTTCGATGCGGCAACCGGTGGGTTTTAGAAACGATGTGAGAAGCAAGATGTTCTCCTGAGAATCGTCGGCAATGAGGACAAGCTGACCGGCCAACGATGGCACGGCTGTAGTTGAAGCTGGCAGCGGCCCGGATGGCTTCGCTTGGTTCTTAGCGGGCGCTAACACGGGTGGCAGTTTGGCCGTAAACCAGAACGTGCTGCCCTCACCTTGCACACTCTCAGCCCAGATTCGTCCGCCCATCTTCTCCACCAAACGCCGGCAGATGGACAGCCCAAGGCCGGTGCCACCGTATTGCCGGGTGGTCGATGAATCGACTTGCGTGAAGTCGTCAAAGATGGATGAGAGTTTTTCGTTGGGAATGCCTACGCCGCTGTCAGTCACAGAGAAGAGCAATTCGTCCGCTGCCTCTGGAGAGGCCGGCGCCACCTTGAGTACGATTTCTCCTTGGGTGGTGAACTTGATGGCATTTCCCACAAGGTTGAGCAGAATTTGGCGAAGGCGGTGAGGATCGCCCAGCCGGCGTGCCATGAAGTCGGGCAACGGTAACACGCGCACAGCGATACCCTTGGCCTGGGCGCGAGCAGCCATGGTCGCGGCGACATCGTTCAAGATTGACCCGAGATCAAACTCGACCGACTCCAACGTCAGTTGGCCTGCTTCCACTTTCGCGAGATCGAGAATGTCGTTCAGCAACGCGAGCAGAGTTGCACCCGAGCGTTGAAACACTTCAACATATTGGCGCTGCTCCGCGTCCAAGCTGGTGTTCGAGAGCAACTCCGCCATGCCGAGGATCGCGTTCATCGGGGTGCGGATTTCGTGGCTCATGGTGGCCAGGAAATCACTCTTGGCCTGCGTGGCCTGCTCTACCTGGCGGTTCAGCAGCTCCATGTCGTGGGCGTACTGCTGCAAAGTGAGGCGTTGACGATAGCGTTCCTCGGCGGGTTCGATCGACAACCAGTAGCGGTTCTCGGCGCAAACGGCAGCAGCCTGCAAATGGTGTTCGGCTCCACTAGTGCCGGTTTGTATCCAGAGGTCGGACTCCAGGCGCCCACTCGCCGAGGACGACCAAAACTCTTCGGCATCAGGAAGAAATGCTTCGAGGAAGGGAAACAGTGCGGTGAAGTCGTAGCTCGATCCAGTAGCAAAGTCCTTGAGCCATGTGGGAGGATCTCCTCGCAAGGCGAGTCCTCCTTCCGGCTGGCGTTCCAACAGGGCAATGTTGAGAGCAGCCAACACGCTTTGTAGTTCAGGGAGCCCACCGGCTTCGGCGGCTTGTGCGCTTGACATGATCAGCCGATCGACTTTTCCGCGACTTTCAGAAATAACTCTTCCACTCCGGCACCGGTCTTCGCACTGCTCAGAAAAACGGGCCAGCCCTCGGCCGACAACTTGTCCAAGGTGTCCTGCCTGATTTCCCACTTGTCTTGAAGGTCGGTCTTGTTGACCACAAAAATGAACGGCACGGGGCCGATCGCCTTCCGGACCCTTTTCTGCAAATCCAGTGCCGTGTCGAGGCTGGGGCCGCGGGTACCATCAGCGACAAGAACATAGACTGAAGCGCCACGCAAATGGCTCAGCCGAACCTCCGTGACGGCGTCCTCTCCAGCGAGATCCCACAGCATCAGAGTCACATCCTCCGCGCCAACGCGAACCTGCTTCTTGTCGATCTTCACGCCAACGGTGGTCAGGTATTTATCAGAGAAGATGCTGTCGACAAAGCGCTTCACGAGGCTGGTCTTGCCCACCCCATACGCCCCGACCATGCAGACTTTTTTTGCGATCACTTAGACTCCCGACCAGCTCCAAGACCTTGGTATCATACTCCCGCAGATGCAATCGAGCAAAAGAATCCTGATCGTCGACGACGACCCGGCCATGCATGTCTTGCTAAATACCATGTTGAAGGCAAGGCCGTACGCCATCGACAGCGCCTACAGCGGCGACGAGGCCCTGAACCTCTTGGAAAAGGCGCCGTACGACCTGGTGCTAACGGACATTTATATGCCGGGGATGGACGGCCTGAGTCTGCTGAACCGGATCCGCGAGGTACAGCCGGATTCGACCGTCATCATCATGACCGCACAGACCACACCCGCCACCATCATCCACTCCATTTCGAACGCGGCTTACGGTTATCTCAGCAAGCCCTTCACCAAAGAGGCGCTGGTGGATCTGGTCTTAAACGCCCTGAGCACGCGAATTGAAGCCGACGATATTGAGGTTCTGTCGGCGCGGCCCGGCTGGGTTTCCATGGAAGTGCGGTGCAAGATGAAGA
>JBAUOG010000442.1:0-8967 GCA_049579625.1 Bryobacteraceae bacterium | reverse complement strand
GGGTTGAGATCCTCGCCAACACGGAAGCGCAAGGATGGGGGAGGCAGCCGGTGCTTGGTTAGGCGCCGCAGCCTGTAGCGCTGGAGAGGATCGATCGATTCCCTGAACTCGGTGAAAAGACATCTAGGGCGTAACGTGGCCCGAAACACGCCGTAATAGAGCTCTCGAAACACCGGAACGAGTGGCGCCGGAAGGCTATCGCGAACCAGGTGTTTCAGCGACTTCGAAGTCGGCATGCTCGTCACTAGACTAGCGAAAACACTCGAGATCAGTCGACCTAATTCTTCTCGGTAACTGCCGCATCGAGCCGTGCCGCCAAAGTAGCGAAGGCAGGCGTTGGGCCTTTCCATCGTAATTGCTCGACGTCATCGAATAGGGCGATGTCAGCCCGGAGAGTAGCGAGCTTGCGGAACAGCAGCGCCCGGTCGTATTCGCTAAACAATGTCGATGCGAGAGCGCCCGCGCTCGCGACATTTGCACGCCACTCGCGCCAATTCTTAGGAATGAATTCAAGATGAGAATACCTGGCGACGACCGCCGCGGCTGATTTTGCACCCCAGCCCGACAGGCCTGGATAACCATCGGCTGTATCACCGACGAGAGCAAGATAGTCGGGAATTGATTCCGGGGCAACCCCGAATTTTCTGGTCACGCCATCCTGATCGAGGATGACTCGTGTCCGGCGGTTCAGTTGAACCACGCGGGTCCCCTGCACGCACTGGGCGAGGTCTTTATCCGGCGTGCAGATGACCACCTGTTCGACACGCTCATCACGGGCTGCCGCTGCGGCCCCCGAAGCGAGTGCATCGTCTGCCTCGAACTCGACCATTGGCCACACGACAACGCCGGCCGCAGAGAGGACTTCTTCCAGCAACGGGAATTGCGCCAGCAACGCGGGCTCAATGCCTTCGCCAGTCTTATAGCCTGGCCACAGTTCGTTGCGGAACGATTCGATCACGTGATCGGTAGCAACGGCGACATGGGTGGCGCCACCCTTGATCATGCCCAAGACGGATCTGAGCACACCTCGAACTGCGGCCACCTCGGAACCTTCCTGATCCTTTGCGGAAGGCAGCGCGTAGTAGTGGCGGAACAACTCATAGGTACCGTCGATGAGATGAATCTTCAGGGTGCCCCCCCGTTCAGATTACTCTCAAAGCGCCCAAGGGACAGAAGACTCGAACGCTCAGGGGAGATTCGTGCTCCGCTCCGACAGACGCTTCTGGGCGAACTCCAGCGCGGCCTCTTTGGTATTGATGGTTCCTTCCAACTGGCCCGTTTCGATTTCTTCGAGCACCATCCCGAATGCCGGGCCCGGATGGTACCCGAGCTCCATCAGATCATGGCCTGTGATAAGCCGGCGCGGGCGGAGACGCGCTTGTCCAAACTCGGCTAGTTTTTCTTGCGCGAATTGATAACTCTCCAGATTGCCGTTGCTCGCCAGGCAGTCCACGCGATGAAGTTCGAGATGCTCCTCGAAGTGAGGCAGGCGCAGAAACCTTTTCAAGGTGCTTTCGCGCATCTGCTGGAGATCTTTGAATTTCATGTGGTTCGCCACCAGCGCCAGAATCTGGTCTGTCTGGTCGTTGGAGAATCTCAAGCGCTTCAAGATCCGCTCTGCGATAGCAACACCCACTTCCACGTGACCATCAAAGCGAATGCGATCGGCGATGCGGAAAGTGGCGGGCTTGCCGATATCGTGTAGCACGACGCCAATGCTGAGCGTTGGCGTTGGATGCTTCAAAAGGCCCAGCATCAACAGAACATGGGTGTAGACGTCGCCTTCAGGATGAAACTGGGGAGGTTGCTCGACGCCCTTGCATGCCTTCAGTTCCGGCAGAACTTGTGCCAGGAGGCCGGTTTCATCGAGTTGCTCGACGCCGCGGCGCTGGCCCCCCTCGGTCAAGATGCGAACCAATTCGTCGCGCACCCGCTCCGCGGATGTGCGCTGAATATCGGCAGCGGATCGACGGATGGCCGCCATAGTGGCCGGCTCAATCTCAAAATCCAATCGCGCGGCGAAGCGTACAGCCCGGAGCAGACGAAGATGGTCTTCCTGGAACCGAAGGACCGGATCGCCGATCGCGCGGATTACTCTTCGCTTTAAATCTGTCAGGCCGCCCACGTAATCGATGACGCGATCCGGCAAAGCTCCCTGTGCTAACGGGTCTTCAAGCAGTGCGTTAACGGTGAAGTCCCGGCGCTCCACATCGGCTTTGGGATTCGTCTCGAAGCGGACATGTTCGGGCCTCCGTCCATCCTGGTAAGGGCCCTCGCTGCGAAAGGTCGCGACTTCAACATGCGCTTCCGGCGCTTCCGGATGGGGAATCAGAATGACGCCAAACTGCTCGCCGACCAGCCGGCCTGTGGGGAAATAGCGCAACAGATCCTCCGGCTGGGCATCGGTACTGACGTCGAAATCCTTGGGAGGGTGACCCAGCAGACGGTCGCGGACGCAGCCGCCAACCAGGTATGCCTGATGCCCCCGCTTATGAAGACCATCTATAATTTCAATAGCAAAGGTTTCACTTAGCAGGTGGGTATCGCTAGAATTGGGGTCAGATCCGTTGTGCATCTCGGGCTTTCTCGCTATCATCCTCATCTGTGGCCGCTTCGGTGGCAACTCTGCCCATGACCGTCAGCAATAAAACTGTCACGACCGCGAAGGTCGTTGTCGCTACGACAGTTGCTCTCTCTTTTATCAGCTTCTGGCGCGGTGCGGCCATTGTTCTCAGCGATCTGGCCTCGTCCATGTTCTATGCCGGGGGCATTGCCGAGCACGCCATCGGGAAGTCCGCCGCCTGGTTCGTGCTGGGCGTCATGATCTTTAGCTTCGCAGTCCGCGCCGTTTACATGGAGAGCTGCGGCATGTTCGTACGTGGCGGCGTGTATGTGGTTGTCCGGGACAGCATGGGGCCGGCGATTGCGCGCCTCTCGGTTTCTTCGCTCGTCTTTGACTATATTCTGACTGGTCCCATCAGTTGTGTCAGCGCCGGGCAATATTTGGGGCGCCTGTTCAACGAACTGATGGAGACGGCCCACCAGACCGCGCGGCTTGATCCCAATGCATTTGCGGCCTTCTTTGGCGTCGCGGTGACGCTGTACTTCTGGTGGAGCAACATCAAGGGCATTCACGAATCCAGCGGCCAAGCGCTGCGAATAATGCAGATCACGACCGTCATGGTTGTGGCGCTGCTGATCTGGTGTCCTATCACGATCTTCTTGAACGGAACCTGGAATTTCCCACCGGCGCCGATACCCAGGAATTTGCAGTTTGCCGACGAATCCCTCGGCTGGTTCCGCGGAACGATTTGGCCAACCATTCCGATTGTGGCGGTGATTATCGCCTTCGGACACTCGCTGCTATCGATGAGCGGGTTTGAGACGCTGGCCCAGGTCTATCGTGAGATCGCGTATCCGAAGTTAAAAAACCTGAAAATCACCGGAAACATCGTATGCCTGTACGCGATTTTTTCGACCGGCGTCATCACGCTGTTTGCAGCGATGATCATCCCGGACAACGTCCGCGCGAACTACGTTGACAACCTGATTGGCGGACTGGCGATGAGCTTGGCGGGCCCACCGCTGCTCCGGCTCGGGTTTCACATTTTCGTAGTGGTGGTGGGCGTGCTGATTCTTTCCGGAGCGGTGAATACTTCGCTCATTGGATCGAACGGGGTGCTGAACCGTGTTGCCGAAGATGGCGTGCTGCTGGATTGGTTCCGCAAGCCGCACGCGCGTTTCGGCACGACCTTCCGGATCATCAACATGATCACGATCCTGCAGGTCGCCACCATCATATTCAGCAAGGGCGATGTGTATTTCCTCGGTGAAGCTTACGCGTTTGGCGTGGTTTGGAGCTTCACTCTGAAATCTTTGGGCGTCCTGGTGTTGCGTTTTCAGCGGCACGATCAGGAGTACAAAGTACCGTTCAATATCAAGATCGGGAGACTCGAGATTCCCATCGGCTTGGGGGTGACAACACTGGTCCTGCTAGCTACCGCCGTCGCCAACCTGTTCTCGAAAGAGAACGCGACGAAGTATGGCGTGGCCTTCACCATCGCCTTCTTCCTGCTGTTTACCATCTCCGAAAAGGTCAACTCGCGCACGCACAAACGCCACGCCAAGCCCACAAGCGAAGATGGCGCGCTCGAAGAGTTTAATCTTGATCAACAGCCGCAAATCGATGCCTGTTGTCTGCACGCGCGGCCCGGCTGCGTGCTGGTCGCGGTGCGGGACAAAACCCATATGGAACACTTGCGGCGCACCCTGCAAAAGACCAACCTACGCCGGCATGACATTGTGGTGATGACCGTCCGGACTATTGCGCCCGATAGCGAGTACGAATTGACCCAGGCTCAAATCTTCGGCCCGCAGGAGCAAGAGGTTTTCTCCGGTGTCGTGATGCTGGCCGAGAAGGAAGGCAAGCCCGTCGAGTTGCTGGTTGTGCCTGCTCTTGACCCGTTCGATGCAGTAGTTCAAACAGCCGACAAGCTGAAGGCCGCCCGCTTGGTCACGGGCGTTTCGTCCAAGATGACGTCCGATGAGCTGGCTCGCCGAATCGGGCTTGCTTGGGAGCGGTTGCCGGAACCGCGGCACCCCTTCTCATTGGAAATCATCAATCCGGACCGGCCCTCGACGTATGTGAACCTCGGACCCCATCCGCCCCGGCTCTGGCCGGAGGATGTGGACAAGTTGCACGATCTCTGGCTGCGCCTCAGTGGCTCTGATGCACTGGGTTCGAAGCTCCATCACCGGGATGTGGTCGGTTTGGCTCTACGCCGCCTCGAACGCGACTTGGAGACGCAGAACGGCTCGGATGTGATGCAGCAACTCGAGACCGAGCTAAAGAACCACTCGAGCTAGAGACTCCAGCATCTCAACCTCTCAGGCCGTCACAGATTCTGTTAGCGATCGAAATGATGAGGGAATCCGCCCGGAAATGTCGCTTTCGTAGTGGAGGAGATCTTTCCGATGTCACGAACCACCCCCTTACTGGCTTGCGCGGCATTCGCCTTTGCCGGCTTTGTAGCAAACGCTTTTCCCATCTACAACAACTTCGTCACCGTGAATGGTCCCGGCGACAACGCGGGAGGAACCACTGTCAACGGGGTCAGCAACCTGGGCGCACTCGTTGGCTTCAGCTCGAACGCCAATATGACCGTACTTACCAACTTCGTCCGCAACCCCGACGGGTCGCTGAGCACGCTGAACATCAACAACGATCCGTTAGCCAATGCCAACGGTATCAACTCCGACGGCGAGGTCGTCGGCACGACAGGGGGTGACGCGTCCGCTCTGAATGCTGGCCTTCTTACGATTCTGCCTATGGCGATTGCCGGCGACACCGCGTCCGAGACCGCGTTCGGAATAAACGATTCAATGACTGTGGTCGGGCAGTTCGTAAGAAACTCCACCGACACCGTACCCGGTTTCGTTTATGCGAACAACCTGTTCACGATACTCAACCCGGTATCGAATGCGGTGGTTACGAATGCGCAGAGCGTCGACAACAACGGCCTGGTGACTGGGTTCTATTCGACCGACGGGCAGCACCAGCACGGCTTCTTCTACAACACGCACACCGGCACATTCGTGTTTCCAGCCGATCCCGTGCAGCCAAACTTATTCCTCACCCAGTTTCTCGGCGTCAACGACAACGGTCTGGCAGTGGGCTACTGGCAGGACAATGCCGGCAGCCAGCACGGTTTCTTCTACAACGTGAACACCGGCACGTATACATTTCTTGATGAGCCCAATGCCGGCGTCAACAACGGGATCGAAATCACGCAGATCACCGGAATCAATGACGCGAACCGTATCGCGGGATTCTACGTGGACGGCAGCGGCGTGCAGCGCGGGTTCTATGCCGATCCAGCCGCCGCCGCGGGCGTACCAGAACCTGCCTCGCTGGCGCTGATCGGCCTGGGACTGGCGGGCATGGGTTGGCGAAGGATGCGGACCCTCCAGCTTTGGCAAGCGGCCCGTGATCGTGTCCTCCGCCGCAAACTCAATTCCGGTCTCGCTCGTTTCGCACTCGATAAGTGGTCCGGTTTTGAAAAGGTGTGCGAGGGAAACATTGCCGCTCGTGTGCCGTAAAGCCGCGGGTTTGCTTCTCCCGCCCCTACGTCGCAGGATAATACCCTTCCCGCGCTTGCACCACCGCGCCCTTGCGCGTCGTCGTCACCGCGATCCTCCGGAACTCGGTTGACTTGTCCTGCCGGTCCGAGACATACCCGAGGCTGTACTGGCTGCGCAGCTCTTCTTCGATCTGGTCGAAGATGTCTTCAATCGAGTGCTTCTTCGACACTTCAAAGAACCCCCCGCCCGTTTTCGCTGACAGCTCCTTCAGGACCTTCTTGCCGTCGGGTCGGCTCTGTCCGCCGCTGGGATAACCGCCGCCGCGGCCCATCCCACCGTGATGTCCACCCATGCCCATGGGGGGAGCGTTGCTTCCATAGGCTTGTTCATCCGAAAACAGGATCGAGTACACCAGCGTATTTGTCCGCTGCGCTGATTCAATCGCATCTCCCAAGCTGACTTTGCTGCCCGTATCGACGCCGTCCGTCAGCACGATCATTGCCTTGCGGCCGTCCAGCGGTTTCATCAAGTCATCGGAACCCAGCAGCACCGCATCATATAGCGTGGTGCCGCCACCACCGCCGCCTCGTCGATGCCCTCCGCCTCCGTATCCGCCGCCGCCACCGCCTGGATACCCTCCGCCGCCACCGCCGCTTTGTCCTTGTCCTCGCGCATCACCTGGTCGAAGAACCGGTAGCTGGCGCGCCGTTCGTCGCCCAGCACGCGTCGCTGGCTCATGCTCGTGTCAATCAGCAAGCCCAGTGTCAGCGGCAGGTTCGACTCGCGCGAAAAGTATTGAATGGTCTGCGGGCGGTCGTCTTCCTTCAGTTGGAATTCGTCCTTCGATAGATCTTTCAGGATCTGCCCGTTCTTGTCGCGCACCGCGGCGAATACATTGACCACCTTCACGCCCGTGGAGAACGTGGGCGATTTCTGGGCATCGGCCGCCTGGTCCACATCGGCCGGAGCTTTCTTCAACACCGGAGCCGGTTGGCCCGGCGGAGGCGCCTGATCGGGCGGCGGGTTGGCGGGCTTGAACTGTGCCCGCAGCGCCGCCGGCACCGATACGGTGATCGCAGCAAACAGGAAGCCGCGCCGCGAAGCAGGGATATCTTTTTTATCTCGCATTCATCCTTCGACTGGAACGATGTCGCTGCGGTCTCCACGGTTTCCATAATCAATGTAAAGCTGCGCAAACACGCCCTGATGCCACTGGATGCGATACTAGGGTTTGCCTGCGCGGTCGGGCAGCCGCTGGATGGCCCGGCTTGCCGGGTTGTCGAGAGGAAAGTCCGGTCTCCAAAGGGCAGCATGCCGGCTAACGGCCGGGGGTTTGCTCTCAAAGTGCAAGCTACGGATAGTGCCACAGAAAATATACCGCCTGGTGGATTCGTTCGCCGGGTAAGGGTGAAAAGGTGCGGTAAAAGCGCACCGCGGCCCGAGCAATCGGGCTGGCAGGGAAAACCCCATGTGGAGCAAGACCAAATAGGGGAGGAGGAGCGGCCCGCTCCGTTACAACTTCCGGGTAGGTTGCTCGAGCCTGTCAGTAATGGCAGGTCTAGACGAATGGTTGCCGCCCGCTTCGGCGGGTACAGAAACCGGCTTACAGACCGCGCAGGTTTTTAAATGTCCTGGTTTACTTGTTTTACCGGCCGCCAGTTGCGGCGGCGATGTCGCTGGCTGGGTGCAAGGCGCTCTGCACTTCGATCCTGGTAGCCTGGACCTCGGCCATCTCCGCTTCGCCGAATCGACCGCCCTTGCGAAGAGCTTCCGCTTGTTCGCGTATCCACCGGCACAAGGTCGTGTCGAACGGGCCCGGGGCTCTTACCGACAAGGCTCGAATGGCCCGTGCGTAGGTGTCCGAAGCTTCGCCATAGCGTTTCAACTGGTCGAGTATGACTGCCGTATTCCGAAGCGTGAAGACGGTGGCCAAAGCATTTCTACCGATGCTTTGTTCCTGAACCCGTTCAGCTTGCTCCAGCGCATTCAGCGCCGCGTCGAGTTTCTTCATGCCGAACAGGTCCAAACCCTGATTCACCAGACACCTCGCCGATGAGGGGTGGTCGACTCCGAAGAGCGATTCGTTAATGCTACGCGCGACGGAATCCATCTGATAGGCCAGCCGATATTGCCGTTGTGCTCGCTGGATGGCAGCGAGACTGCTCAGTGCCGCAGCGTACTGCGAGCTATTCGTTCCGAGGGATTTCTCCCAAAGCTCCGCAGCGCGCCGGCAGTAGAGTTCGGCTTTTGCTGGGTCCTTTTGCGCCAAGGCAATCAGTCCCAGGTTGTTAAGGATGTTTGCCCGAATCGAAGAAGTCTCGTTGAAGCCCGCTTCGGCCAGCTGCAATGCTTCCAGGTCGTGCTGACGCGCAGAGGGAAGTTGGCCAAGGACTTCCTCGGTCGAAGCCAGGTTATCCAGCGCCTCTGCAAGGTTCAACCGGAGCAGGCGCGGATTCTTCCTGCCAATTTCGACGGCACGATTCAACTGTATTGCGGCTTCAGAGGGATTTCCCAACTCGTCTAGCGCGACGGCCAGAGTGTTAAGGGTAGCCATGGTGTATGGCTCGTCGGCGGGGTTGTCCAGTAGTAACACGAGCGCTTGACGAGCCCTCAGCTCGGCTACGCCGAAGTGACCGGTCCTATACAGCAGGGCCGATTGGGTCGAAAGGGCTTTTCCATAGTCCGGGCCGTGCTCGTCGCTTCGGCGCAAGATATCCAACGCCCTTTCCAGCGGAGGCCTGACTTCCTGATACCGTTCCTGCTGCAAAAGACAGGTCGCCAGGGCTCCCAAGATGGCACCATGCATTTGGCTGCCTAGCAGGCCTCCTTCCACTGCTGCCGATTCCGCACGTTGGTAGAAATCCCCGGCTGTCTTGAATTGACCAC
>JBAUOG010000441.1:0-1525 GCA_049579625.1 Bryobacteraceae bacterium | reverse complement strand
ACGGCCGCGCTGACTGTGCTGGATCCCTCGTCGAGAAGACCGGCGACACTTCTTCCCAGTTCATCCGCTAGCGCGCGGCTTGCCTGTTCGACGGCTAGTTGTCGCTGGCCGGGATAGAGCGTCGCGCTATCCTCGGCCCGCAGCTCCAGCCAGGTGTCGATGATGGCGGGTAGCAGCGAACGCGCGGTGCCGATCCACAGGACGTGCACCCGGCCTTCGCTTGCCTTCACGAACGGCTCCAAGATTCCTACGTCCACGCCGGCCGCTTCGTGGACTATAAGGAGGAGGTGTTCAGCGCCAGCGGGCTTGTCGCGGAGAAATTCGTAGCTTTCCGCGATGGCGTCTCGTGATTCAGTTGGCCCGTACCGAAGCCGGGTGCCGATAAAAAGGCTCGTGGGGCTCTGGACGTGCGATAGCCAGCTCAGCCAGCTCAGCTCTCTTGCGTCTTCGGCTTCCGACGGCAGGAGCGCTCCGACCGCAAGATGCGCCGGGCTATATGAGAGCAGCAGCCGAAGCAGATTGTGCCGCGCCGCCCCGTACAGGACGTCACGCGGCGCCAGCAGACCGAAATGGTGGTCAAGCAAGCTCATCTCGATCGGCGCGTCAGGCACCACTTTCAGCCGCTCGATATAAGCGCGCCAATCTTGTTTATCGCCCTCCGTCAGGTTACCCGGGACAAGCGCGCGCGACGTGGCGTGAAATTCGCCGCGACCCAGGGCGTGCGTCAGGAATCCCTCATCTCCCGGGCGGCGCTGCCACAGCAGCGGGCCGCGGGTCCGGGCGGCCTCGGCTAGGAGCTCGACTGACTGGTGCCGTCTCTCTATCGCCTCCGCTTCCTGCTGGGCCCGGGCCCGGAGCACCCCCAGCTCCTGCTCGGTTCGCGCCTGCCAGGCGCGATGCTCGGCCGCAGCCTTGTCCTGATCCCGCTGATGGCGGTAGAACCGGTAGGCCACCCGGGCCAGCGGCACGAGCAGGAACGGTATGCCCCAGGCGCCCAGGCCGCCACGCAGCACGAGCAGAAGGTAGATCAGCAGCATCGACCCGTCCTGCAGGGCCACTTCCACGAGGTCCAGGGCCTGAGGCGCCAGCGGCGGCTCTGCTTCGAGCCTCAGATCGAGGGCGTCTACCGCCTCGGGCACGTAGACGTGCGGCTTGACGCGGTAGGTGACCAGGCCGTGCCGGTTGCGCGTGGCCTCATGCTCGGGCCGCGTCATCAGCCGGATGTCGATAATCTGCCCCTGGCCGCTGAGCAGGCATAGCTGCAGGAGACTCCCGGGCCGGACCTCCACTTTCCCCGACGCCGGCCAGCCATTGACTCGCAACTCGACATCGGGCGACACCACGGTGATGATGGCCGCGCGCCGGTCGCCGCTCAGCGCGGCCTGGATCGCTTCCGCCTGGGCCTGATCGGAGCTTGGCACGAGCAAGCTGGTGTCGCTCAGCAGCAGCCTTACGGCGGCGTCTCCGCTCCGGACCGGCCAGGCCAGGCCCAGCTGCTGCCCGCTCTCGTGGACGAGCCTGAGTC
>JBAUOG010000440.1:0-4799 GCA_049579625.1 Bryobacteraceae bacterium | reverse complement strand
GTGTTGGGATCGTGGTTCACGCGGCCGCCTCCGAGGTTGCCGGCGCGATGCGGGCGTCTTGGAGCGGCAATAAGGGCCGCCGCCGCAGTTGACCCAAATAAACGTAGATCCAGATGCCGCCAATGCCCACGAATGCAGCGAAGTCAGTCCAGTAAAGGGTGAATCCGCGGCGCTGCAGAAATGTTGGCTCGACTACCCAGAACAGATCGATGATGCGGGCGCAAAGTATAAAAACGGCCACACGCATCAGTCGCACCGGATTCCGCTTCCTACCTTGAGAAAGGAGTAAGAGGAACGGCAGAGCAAACATCGACAAAGCGATGGTAGCCGTCACGTACTTCCAGAGCCCGTGAACGCGCCACAAATACCACTGGAGTTCCTGCGGCAAGTTCGCAGGCCAGACGATGATGAGCTGTGAGGCCGTCAGGTAGGTCCAAAAAATGGTGAAGGCGAACATCAGGTTGCCTAAATCGTGTAAGACTTTCGAGTTCACTCGACCCTGGAATCCGTCTTTGCCGGATACGAGGACAAGGACCGTGATGCAAAGCGCGAAGGTCTGCAGAACGTCCCCGATGAGAATCATGGCGCCGTAGATTGTGGAAAAAAACTGGGTGTCGGTGGAAAGTAGCCAATCAATGTAAGCGAACGTTGCGCTCAAGGTGAATACCAGTACGCCGGGTGCACTGAAGGCGCGCATGCGTTCACGCAGGGTCGGGTCGCCCGTCTCATCCTGCCTGTCCGCCATGCGATAAACACGGAGGCCCCAATAGAGCCAGACGACGAAATAGAGAACCGCCCTTGCAACGAAGAACGGAATGTTTAGGTAAGGCTGTTTATGCTGCAAAATGGGCGTTCGCGCGACCTCATCGGGACGTGCCCACGGGTAGAGTTGCGCCAGTCCGAGAACGAGGATGGGTAGAAGCAACACGGCGATCAGCGGCAGGGTGCGCATCTGTGCTTCGAGGAGCCGTCTGATGGTGACACCCCAACGGCCGCCGACGGTGTGATGCATCAAGAGGACACCCAGGCCGCCGAGGCTGAACCCACCCCAGTAAATGAAGGCAAATAGGTACGACTGAAAGAACGCCTGACGGTCCGCGAAGAAACCACCGACACAGAGCAGGAGGGCGAGAGAACCGACTACGCCGGACAGCCGCTCGATGCTGGCGGAGCGCGGGCCCAGGCGTAAGTCGGGAACCGGAATCGAAGTGCCGCGGCGTTGATCGCTCACTCTTGACCTCCCGGTGCCGCTCCACTTGCGGCAACACCGCCGACCGCGTTCGTACTCTGCCGGGCAAGTTCCGGCGGCGCGTTCTGGCTGAGTTGCAAGGCCCTGATGTACGCGGCGATGCGCCAGCGGTCGTCGACTGGAACGCGTGATGCATAGCTATACATGGCGCCGTAGCCGTTGGTCATCACGTCGAAAAAGTGTCCGACTGGCGCATTGATGAGCCGCGCATCGTGATAACTCGGCGGCTGCCGCAGACCTCGGCTGACGATCATGCCGTGACCGTCTCCAAGGCGGCCATGACAGGGGGAACAAAAGATGTTGAAGCGCTGCTGGCCGCGCGCTACGTCGGCCTGCGTGATCTGAATCGGAAAGGAATCGACGTCTTTGCCATTCTCTTTGCCGGTGAATCGCGCCGGATCGAGGCGCAATTGTCCGCGAGCAACGGTGTCGTCAATGGCGGGTCGCGCGGCGCGTCCGTCATCAAAGAAGGTTGTCGAAGCAAGCGGCTTGTAGCGCGGCTGATTGTGCATGTCCTGGCGACACGCCGTCATACCGAGCACGCCTGTTAGCAGAACTACCGACACCCGACTACTCCGGCACAAGCGTCACCTCCCTGCCACCTATCTCCCGCAGAAACTGTACGGTTTCGACGGCTGCGAACTTTGGATCGGACGATTCGATGCAGAGAAAGAAGCCGTCACGCGAGGCTTTGGCGGTAAACTCCGGAACATTGAACACGGGGTGATAGGGCTTGGGCAAGCCATTCATCGCCAGCATGGCGACCAGTGCCGTCAGCGCGGATAACAAGATCATGCACTCGAACGTGATTGGTATATATGCCGGCCAACTGAAGAGCGGCCGCCCCCCGACATTGAGGGGATAGGCGACGCCCGTGATCCAATACAGCAGATAGAACCCGCCGCTCACTCCGCATAGTCCGCCAATCAGAACGGCCTTTGCGACGTTGTTGCGTTTGAATCCAACCGCTTCCGCAAGTCCTTCCACAGGCATCGGCGCAAATGCATCCATGCGCCGGTAGCCCTGGGTGTAGGCGTGCTCGCAAGCTTCGATTAGATCTTCGGGTGTGTCGAACTCCGCCATGGCCCCGTAGATGCCGTCCAGTTCGTTGATCGTCGCCTCAGTGCTCATGGACGGCCTCCAACTCCTTTTCGTGGTGGACCACCTCGCGTACCTCGAAGATGGAGATCGACGGAAGGAGCCGCACAAAGAGGAAGATCAACAGCATGAAGAAACCCAGCGTGCCTGCATAGGTTGCCCAATCCCATTTGGTTGGAATGTAGATGCCCCAGGAGGATGGGAGGAAGTCGCGATGCAGGCTGGTGACGACGATGACGAAGCGCTCGAGCCACATGCCGATGTTGACGACGATGGAGAGTATCCACACCAGTACCAGGTTCAGACGCACCTTGCGAATCCACAGCAACTGGGGCAGCGCGATGTTGCACAAGATGAGGAGTGCATAGGTAAAACCGTAGGGCCCCGTGATGCGGTTCCAATACATGAAGCTTTCGTACGGATCGCCGCTATACCACGCGAAAAAAGCTTCCATGCAATAGCCGTAGGCCACAATCAGGCCGGTGCCAAGCATGAGCTTGGCCGCTGCTTCGACGTGGCGCATGGTGATGAGATCCTGCATTTTGTACCAGGACCGCAAGGGAATGATCAGGGTAAGCACCATCGCAAACCCGGAGTAGATGGCGCCGGCAACGAAGTAGGGGGGGAAGATGGTGGTGTGCCAGCCGGGGATAATGCTGATGGCGAAATCGAAGCTAACGATGGTGTGAACGGAAAGCACAAGTGGAGTGGCCAAGCCCGCCAGCAGCAGGTAGGCCTTCTGATAGCGATGCCAGTGGATCGCCGAACTGCGCCAGCCCAATGCGAGGATTCCGTACACACGGCGTACCCACAGCTTCGGGGCGTGGTCGCGCATGCTGGCGAGGTCGGGAATCAGACCGATGTACCAGAAGACGAGCGAGACGGTCCCATACGTTGAAACCGCAAAGACATCCCACTCCAGCGGGCTGCGGGGCTGAGGCCACAGCCACATCGTATTGGGATATGGAAACAACCAGTAAGCCAGCCAGGGGCGGCCCAAATGCAAAATCGGAAACATGCCCGCGCAGGCCACCGCAAAAAGCGTCATGGCCTCAGAGAAGCGGTTGATGGAGGTTCGCCAATCCTGTTTCAGCAAAAAGAGAATTGCCGAAATCAGAGTTCCGGCATGGCCAATACCGATCCACCAGACAAAGTTGATGATGGCAAACCCCCAGCCGATGGGAATGTTCACGCCCCAGATGCCAATGCCACGGAGAAACAGCAGGCTCACGGCGAACATCAACAGGTTGACGAAGCAGAAGGCGATAAACGCGCCGACCAGCCACTTCTTCGGCGAGCGCTTGAAGGGAAGGTAAACGACGCCTGCGATGCGGTCTGTAACGCTGCGGTAATCATGACCCGGGCCGAGGATGGAATCAGGGCCCGGGTCGATGACCTGGACGTCGCTAGCGAGCAGATCTTCTTCAGGATTGCTGGTTGCCACGCTGACCTCTTAGCGCCTCATTAGGGTTTCGAACATATGCCAGATACTTCGTGCGGGGCCGGGTGTTGAGATCGTCCAACAGGCCGTAATTCCTGGGCAAGGCCTGGAGCTTTGCCACTTTGCTATTTGGGTCGTTCAAGTCGCCGAAGGTAATGGCCTGGGTGGGACAGACCTGCTGGCAGGCGGTCAGGATCTCGCCATCGTGCACGCGGCGGCTCTCCTTTTCGGTTTTGATTTTGGCCTCCTGAATCCGCTGGACGCAGTAGGAGCACTTTTCCATCACGCCGCGGCTGCGAACGGTCACGTCGGGATTACGCAACCCGTATAGGCTGGGAGTCTGCCAATCGGAGTAGAGGTAGAAATTAAAACGGCGCACTTTATACGGACAGTTGTTCGAGCAATAGCGGGTCCCGACGCAGCGGTTGTAAATCATCTCGTTCAGGCCCTCTTCGCTATGAACGGTCGCCTCCACGGGGCAGACGACTTCGCACGGGGCGTCCTCGCAGTGCATACACGGAACCGGCTGGTTGTACATCGCGGGAGTGTCGAGATCGCCCGCGTAGTAGCGGTCGACGCGAATCCAGTGCATGTGGCGGCCGCGGGCCACCTGATCTTTGCCGACGACCGCGATATTGTTTTCAGCCTGGCAAGCAATGATGCATGCGCTGCAGCCGGTGCAGGTGTTCAGGTCGATGGCCATGCCCCACTTGTAGCCTGTGTAGTGGAACTGCGGTGGATACAGGGTTTCACCCGCAGCCAAAGGCTTGTCTTCCTCCGTTGGGAAGCTCGGGTCTTTTCGGAACTCGGCCAGATCGCCCGCACGGACCGGATGCCGTCCCGCCATGGTCTGCGTTTCCTGGACATTCGCCAAGCGACAGTGCTCGCCCGTCTTGGCGATGGCGCCGCCCGCCACCCATGGCGCAGTCGTCGTTTGAATGGCATAGGCGTTATAGCCAATCTTGTTGCCGACGCGCCCTGATCCTTCGCGACCATATCCGAAGTAAACAG
>JBAUOG010000439.1:0-2532 GCA_049579625.1 Bryobacteraceae bacterium | reverse complement strand
GGCCATTTCGCTATCGATATGAACGAGCACTCGGTCCGCGGTCACGCTCTGGCTGGAGTGGCTCGTGACTGCGTAGCCATAGTCAAGGTGCCGATTTCTCGCCAGGTTGAAGTGAACATCGCGGCCGGAGTCTAGGCGGATCTCCACGTTTTCCTGTTCATCAATACTTTGGATGGTCCCCAGGTCGCGGTTGGCGATCCGCAGCACCTTATCGGGCGCGGTGAACTGGACCCGGTCGCCCTCGGAAAAGTTGCGTTCGCTCTCCCGGTAGACGGTGACGCCCTGTAGTCGGCGCGGGTCGTACGAAAGCGTCGTGCCGTCCGCCCGGCTCGCCGTCAGGAGATTACTGGTCGCTTCCAATTCCTTCACCGTCGCGTATTCCCCGGCGCCCAAGCCTATCGTGCGGCTCCCCTTGCTGTAGCGAACGACGTCACCCGGTTCGTATTGACCGGCCCAGGCGCGGTCGACTCCGGTCATGTCCTGACGGGGAACCAGCGCTGCGACGGGATGCTCGTCGCGGCTCACGGAGCCCTGTTGTTGCAATGCCAAGTGGATCACCCGGTTCAGTTCCATTCGCGATTGGTTATCCGGCGAGATCACCAGCGTCCCTTCCGGCTGCGCGGCATAGCTTCGCGCGATTTCTCGCAAGCGAGCCTCGCGGTTACTCACTTCATGGACGCGGCCTTGTTGATAGAGTTCGCCGAACGCTTCACGAACCTCACCCCGCGCCAGTTGCTCGACCACGTGCTTCAGACCCTCCTCCTTCTGCCGCACGATGTCATCCAGCCGCGCGGTTCTCATGCCGGCTGCTTGTAACTGTTCGAACGGTTTGCCGGCGTCTACTGCTTGGTGCTGCCGCGTATCTCCGACCAACAGCACGTGCTCACTCGGCCTGAGCCGGCTGAAGAACTCGTGCACCTGCCGCGTGCTCGCCAGGCTCGATTCGTCAAGAAAGTACAGCCGCTTCGCCGTGCTTTCGTGGGCTCTCGCACCTTGCGCCAGATGATGCTGTAAAGTTTCCGACCGCATACCGGCAGCTTCGAGCTGGTGCGCCGCTCGCGATGTTGGCGCTAGACCTTGGACGGTGTAGCCCTCTCGTTCAACGGCCACCCGAATGGCTGCCAAAGAAGTTGTTTTTCCGGCTCCCGCTACACCCTGCAATCCGAAAATCTGATCGGGGCTGGCGAGAACCGCTTCGACGGCCTGGCGTTGCCCCGGCCGGAGGTGCTCGAAATGGTGATGCGTCGTCGCGAGCGGAGCGGTCTGGCCTTGCCCCGCTTGCATCCGGCGAATGTTGCTTTCTTCAAGCGCCACCATTTCCGGTGTTGTAAACGATCTGCCCAATGACGTCTGCCGTTCCATCAGATCGCCGTTTGTGATGCGCTGCCCAAAACTCCGACGTAAATCCTCGAAGCCGACGTGGCCCATCGCTCGCTTCAGCGCATCCCGCAGCAGAGCGCGTTCGTCCACCACCGCTTCGCGCTCCAGATTGCGATCTCGGGCAAACGTGATGGCTGACTGTGCGTGCTGCAGTCGCTCCTCCCGGTCAGAGCGGATAGAGTGCGCCCGCGCCTCGGCGGCCTCAAGGACATGCGCGGGTTGATCGCCGTAGGTGGCGGCCAACTCCAGATGGCGCGCGAGTGTCTCTGCTCTCGTCAGGACTTGTTTGGCGTCCCGCGTCCGGTGCGCCGCGATCTGGGCCGCTGCCGCCCCACTGAGCCCTTGCTCAGCCAGGTGCGCCTGGATCTGTTGGCGACGGGGACTCGAAGCTTCCAAATATTCTGCGGAATACCCGCGAATCTCTGGCGCGCCGCTGGGGCCGCGCTCCGTTTCATAACCCAGTTCGCGTAGCCGTAAAGCGAGTTCAGCCCGATAGATGGCCGTCGCATACTGCTGGGTTCGATATAACTCGCGAGGCTGCAGCGGTCGTGTTTCTCCGTTCTCTAACTCGGTGAGATTAAAGAAAACGACGTGCGTGTGCAGTTGCGGTGCAACATAGCCGGCCACCGGCCGCGAACTATCGTGCTCGAACTTCGCCGCCACCCAAGCGCCGGTCGAAACGGCCGCCGCATTCCCGCCCATTCGGGCCTCGACATACTTCTCAAGTTCGGTGAGGGCACGATCCACGCTCTCACGGTGTGCTTCCCGGATACGGGCGTCACCACCTACCAATGCGGTGAGGCTCACGCTTTTGGGCGCGCTGAAGGTGGCGTCCCAGCCGGCGCGGTGCTCAATCGTGCGGATCAATCCTCCGTCCGGGTTGCGATACTCTCGTGCGGTCTGATGCTTCACCAGTTGCTCACCCGTGATCGGATGCTGCCCCTCGGCGAGCCGCGTGAAGTGCTCTTCCTGCACTTCGCCCCGTAAGCCCCAGCGTTCGGCAAGCTGCCCGTGCCACTCGCCGCGAATCTTTTCCACCTCGGTGTAGTAGCTGGCGCGGGCGTTCTGGAACTCCTCCTGGTGATACGCCCGCGCCTGTCCGGCACTGATTGGTTTGGAAATGGTCAACATAAACAACGCCATGACCTACTC
>JBAUOG010000438.1:0-3697 GCA_049579625.1 Bryobacteraceae bacterium | reverse complement strand
ATGACTTACGCTTCACACTGCACCTCGCTCGGACGGATTGAGGGATTCTCGTTGACCAAACGTCTTTTCGATAATCTCACGCCTTTGTTTTTCTGTGGTGGATTGGGCCCGGGATCCTCGTAGAGATACTCGTTTTTCTCATTGCATAGCTGGGCGTGCAGAAGACCCGCGGCGCGCCATGCCTTCACCTGATCTGTGCAGATACCCAGCCGCTTCCCCATTTCGTCGAGTGTCAGCATTCCTCTTTCACGTAATCGTTCCCAGCGCGTCTTCAGCCCCTGGTCTTTGGCAATGCGGGCGACCATACGGCTATGGAATGGTTTGCCATAACCAGGTGTAAAGCCACGCGAGTTCAGGTTGTCTGCGATGGTCTCGCAGGAATGGTGATCGAGTAACCGATCAATCTCCGCAACTACGGATCGCGGTGTCTGCCTGGTCTGTAACGGAATCGGCAACTCGATTGTTCTGGTGGCTCCCCCGGGAAAGCGAATGTGGAGCAAGATCTGATCCCTTTTGATCAGCGTTACATCTTCCAACAGAAGTCTCGCCAGCCGTTTCCGTTCTCGGTGAGGGGTGTTGGGATCGCGCCATAGGCGTGGAAAATTCGTCGCCAGCGAGTGGAGCCGGGTGCGTAGCTCTTCGTCGACCGCCAACCGATCTTTCTTGCTCTCCCGCTCATATTGCTGTTGGGCTTCCTGCAGAGCGCAAAGTTTCCGGTTCCAATCGGCCTCCAGCGAATCAGCTACCAGTCGGTTGTCGGGGTGCACATGTAAGTAGCGTTGGTGGGCCAGTTCCGCCTCAAAGCGAGCACGTTCCACCTGCTGTTTACGTAACCGGTCCGCCTCCTCCAGACGGGCCTGCAATTCTTGCTGAACCGCCAGCGTAATATCGATTGTCACCGGCGTCATAAGTTCCAAGAGTAAGTCGCCCACGGCCTGGTCCACAGGGATGCCTGGAACCCATTGACAGACGGGCTGCGGGGTTTCAACGGTGCGTCCTTGGCAAAAATAGTGAGGTACCGAGCGGCCGGGACGAAAGGCACGGACATGATAGGCGACGCTCATGCGCCCGCCGCAGATCCCGCAAATCGCCAAGCCCTGAAGCAGCGCCGGGCCTTCTCGTGGTGGACCCTCGCGGCGCTCCGGGCCAAGTGCATGTGCGTTCTCCCGTATCCGCCGCTGATTCTCCTGGTATTCTTCCCACGTGATGTAGCCGGGATGCGCACCGGTGAGCAAGGTGTGCCATTCCTCTTGCGGCAGTTTTCTCTGGTGAAGCCCGTCCAACATCTTGCGCGTGCGAGTTCGTCCGTACACGAAGGCTCCTGCGTAGCGGGCGTTATGCAACACGAATAGAGTGTTCCCGAAGTTCAGTTTCTGCCACAGCAACTCCCCATTTTGCGGTCCACCTCTCAGCCTCCGGGGAAACAGTAACTTCGACTCGCGGAAGGCTCTCACGACCGCAGATGCGGAACTCAAGCGGCGGAAGGATTGAAACAAAAAACGAATGCTTTCTTGGACCTGCTGGTCGGGATCCAGAACCACTTGGCCCTGCGCGTCATAAACGAAGCCGATCGGCAGCGGCACGTGCAACTCTCCACGCCGGGCTTTGCTCAGCAGGGCACCGCGCATCCGCGCTTGCATCACATGCAGTTCTGCTTCACTCATGGCGCCCTTGAGTCCCAACAGGAGCCGATCATTGAAATTGGTCGGATCGTAGAGACCCTCCTCATCAAGGATCAGGGTGTCAGTGAGCGCACATATTTCCAGCAACCGATGCCAATCGCTCGAATTGCGGGCTAGGCGAGAGACTTCCAGCCCGATCACGAGGCCGGCACGACCCAGGCCCACCTCACTCACGAGCCTCTGGAAACCCTCGCGATCCGCTGCCAGAGCGGCGGAGTGTCCCAAGTCGCTGTCGATGAGCACGATGCGATCAGCATGCCAGCCGAGTGCGGTGGCGCGCTGCCGGAGAGCGTACTGGCGCTTGGTGCTCTCTGTGTTCTCCAGGACCTGCCGCGGCGTGGACTGACGGATATAGAGATAGGCGCTCCGTTTTGAGTGCCCAGCGTTTACTTTGTGCATGTCGCCTTGCATAGAGTCGTCTCCATTGGGTGACTGAGAAGGATTCCTGCCAGGATAACGGCCGCTTGGGAGCGCACGTCGCAGGGCAGGGAGCTGACAGCGTTCACCGGTTGTGCAGATTTCCCGACTGGCGATGGGACAGAGGCGACCACACATACGGAGGCCCGCATCCAGGCGGTCATTCCCTGGCGGAGCAAGAGGATGAGACCGAAGCCACTGCCGGCGGCCTGACTCAGCACGTCGTTTCGTAATTGCTCGTAACGAACCGCCCAATCTTCCCCGGAAACGGACTGGGGCAGCGCTTCTTTCACGGCTTTTTTTTTGACTGCGCACCAAAGCGCGTTCGATGCTGCGTGGATGAACCGTGATGCCATAACGGTCCTGGATGCGCGAAGCCAGATCCGCCGGGCGTAAAGAGGGATCTTCCTGACGGAGGCGGCGGAGAAATGCGAGCACCTCGGCGGTGAGCTTGTGAGCTTGCTTGGGCCCCCGCTTCTGGGGCATCAGCGCCGGCAGGCCGCCTCGTTGGAAAGTCTCCAGCGCCTGGTAAAAGGAAGGCCGTGAGAACCCGAAAGCGGCTGCCGACCGGTTCACCGGCAGGCCCTCGGTTTCGACCCGGCGCAGCATTTCGTACTTGACCTGAACGAGGTCGCGGGAATCGAAAAACTCGCGGGTTTGAAACAGTTCGTCGGTGACCTGCTCGGGATGGGGATTCAAGCAGCCCTGTTGGCGAAGGGCCAAGGACTTGGGATCGGGTTTCGGTTTCTTGGGCATAGAAGGGCGATAGTGTGAATATAATTATGATCATTTCAATCCTTCCAGTCAACTTCGAATACAGGTCGTTGTGCGAGACAATAGCACTTATATGGATACTCAATGATATGGTGATCGCATCTCGACTGGCAGAACAGGGGGCCATGCGGCATTATTTCTTTAACAGTAACGGCGTAGTTTACTTTACACAAATCATGCGCGTGCATGCCGGCAACCCCCTCATCTGTCCTGCCACTGCCGGCGTACCTCGCGACGCTCCACACCGTGCAGCCACGGAAACAGGGCATCAATGCATCGGATGGCCTCGGCGATGGTTTCCTTGCGTGGTCGGCTGATCTCGCGACCAGCGGGCACTTGGCGGCCCTTGCGGAGTCGCAGATTCCGAGCGCGGGCACGACCGCCGAGGACACCGACGCGGCGCATGTCCTCAGCCTTTTTGTTAAATAGATAGGCGCTTCCAAAACCCATGGTTCGAGTTCCTCCCGCCTGATATTCATTGATCGAGAGGCACCCAAAAGTCCAGGTAATTCGCACGCCACGCTCGTGCTCATGCCTGTAACTCCCTTATCTGTTCTGCCAGTCGGATCAGGCCCTCCAGACGGAAGTAGGCTCTGCCTACAGCCGCAATAACAAACGGATCCGGAGCCGCCAGGCTCGTCCAACGGGCCGGCAAAAACCGCATGCGACCGTCCGGCTCTCGGTAAAAGACACGTTCCTCACCGAATTCTCTGTTCTGAGCCACCAATTCAAAGGTTTGTCCACACAACGGATGATACGGGTGGATCACACTGAAACTTGGGGGCTCATCGTTCGCCCCAAGTGCATTTGCTCGTCGACTCCAT
>JBAUOG010000437.1:0-2289 GCA_049579625.1 Bryobacteraceae bacterium | reverse complement strand
GTTCCTTTGAGCAAAAAAAAGCGCCCCTTGATAGGGAGCGCTTCTTCTTGCGTGTTTTGGATTGCTACTGGTTAAACCGCGCGGTTCAGTTCACGTAAGCCCGGTGCGGTGACGCCGAGCGAACGGTTCCCTGAGGGATCCAGTCCAAAATTAGGCAGGTCCGGATGAGTTCGAGACGTGTCCAAGGTGGGTGCCCGCCATGGACAAGCATTGGGGTTCATGCGGGATCACCATGAAAACGGTGGGCGTTAACAGGTTAGATCACAGCGCCAGTTGGGCCCCAGAAGTTCGAAACGTGTCCAGGGTGGGGAGCCAGAATAACTCCTTTATTTTCAACGCAACCATTTGACGACACGCCGTTTGTGGCACTGGCCCTGGCGCCCACCTGCGTGTGTATCCATCGAATTACCCATATTTACCCGAATTTCCTTATCCATGGACACTGGGGTACCCCCAGTTTCCCCCCAGTAGAGTAGCGATCGTCCGCGATAAATGGTGAGCGAGTTGCGACGAGACCCGCAGCCTGGTGACTTGGCGCGCACGCGGGCAAGTGGTGCGCGGAAAGCGCGAAAAGCGCGGTTAGGGTCCGGCACGTTGGGCCTACCGAAGCAGGGGCCGTAAGAACGTCTGCGCGAAGAGTGATTACGTCGTAAAATCGGACCTAGAGGCTCGGTTCGCCACGCAAGCACTCGGGAACCGTTCTATCTGTATACCGGGCCGTGGAAAAGTCAAAATGGATGTTGCGCTTTCCTCTGAAGGGACAGGCATCTATGGCATGCTCCGCGTCGTTGTCGTAGCCGTAGCGTTGGTAGCGTGCGCCATGTTGTTGGGTGCGGGCGTCTACGACGCCGTGGTCCTGGCCCCCAATTTCCACGGAGCGCCGGTTTCCCTGGAACATGGCCGCGGGTTCTTTCACGTGACCAATCCAGGAACACTCTTTCGAGTCCTGTCTCCGTTCGTTCAATTGAGCTTTTTTCTGGCACTCATTCTCAACTGGAAGCCGGCGGGCACCACTCGCTGGTGCCTCGCTGCTGCTTTTCTACTAGCCATTATGGGCGACGTCATCACATTCACGTTTCACTACCCCCGCAACGAGATCCTCTTTCGAGCGCCCTTGACTAATGCGGCGGCTGATTTCGAGCGGACGGCATCGGAATGGGCGGCCGGTAATTACATTCGGATCGCCATCGTCCTGGCCGCCGTCCTTTTAGCGCTGATTTCGTTGGTTCGGGTGGCGCGCCAGACCGCGCGGGCTGCCATATAGGTTTTCCCGGACGAGTGCCGCTTTGATCGAGCCGGTATTTGAATTTCCTTTGACTCGGAAGCCTTCCCCCATTATGTTTTAGTAAGACGATGCCCGACACGCTCGGGGATGTCGCCAGAAAGAGATCTATGCCAACAGACCAAGACGAACCCAAAAAAGACCAACCTGCCTCGGCAGAATAGGAACCCAAATCGGAAGAGCTAAAGCCTGAAGACGCTGAGAAGGTCGTTGGCGGCGAGATTGTTGTCACAAAACCCACTTGAGGAGAGCCCAACGAAGAGTTACTCAATGAACAGCCGTCAACATGGGAATTTGAAAACCACGCCGACGAGGTCAAGCCTGAAGAAGCCGACAAGATTTCGGGCGGCGGCTCATATAGCCCATACGCCGATATCTCCGGCTTTTAGCTGGTTACCCCCCGGACTCAATCGTCGGGCCATGACCGTTGACTACCCACGCGCCTGACGATAGGGCGAACCCGTCCCGGTAGACTATGTTGACTTCGCGCTCACGCGGGCTCGGGTTGCGCGAAAAGCGCGGTAAGCGCGGAAAGTGCCGGCAGTCGCACTCATGCGGCTATCGTGTTAGCCATGGACTGGGAACACAACGGCGTCAAAATCGTTTCAGCCGACGATCTGGACGCTAACACACCGCAGACTCCCGGCATGACTCGGGCGGCCGCCATTACGCACGCTCGGGAGCAAGCAAGCTATGGGCCGGCAAGGTGGACGAAGTGCCGGCTTGCTTAAGGTTGCTGCGGGTAACCACAGCGTCCTAACGCTCAGTACCACCCAAATCTTGCGTTAAGAGCTAACGCCGCCATCTGGAACCTCCTTATTTGTCAAACGCCTCCGTGAGTGGCAATCCGAGTGCACGTATAAATAATCGGCTAGCAAGCATTCAAGACGGTGGAACTGATTATGGATAAAAAATTCGACGCTGGACACTTCCCAGCCAAGCTGGACCTGAGCAAGTTTGACCAGAACTTAATTGAAGAACTGCGAAGGCTATCTGTTCTCCAGTCG
>JBAUOG010000436.1:0-3808 GCA_049579625.1 Bryobacteraceae bacterium | reverse complement strand
AGCGGCACAGAGCGGCGCTGAAGTGGTTGTCCCGCCTCTCACGCAGCTGGCGGCGCTTCCCGCAAAAGACGAGAAGGAGCCCGTTGTTTTCGAGACCGAGCGGGAGCTGGTTCTAGTACCCGCATGGCTTGATTCCCTTTTGGTACGAGACGATGCCCATGACCGCTACGCCGATTACAGCGACCTTCTCGACCAGACCGCTCTGCCAAATCCCGGACCAAAGATAGCAGACGGGCTATTCCTCAGGCGCGTGATGTTGAACCTCGCGGGCAAATTACCGCCGTCGGACCGCGTTGCCGCGTTCGTCGCCGACGTGGCTAAGGATAAACGTATCCGGATTCTCGACTGCCTGCTCTCTGACGGAGTTCCGATGTTCAGCGGAAACCGGGAGTTCGATCATTTTCTGTTTATCGGACTCAATCCACTCTCACCTGCGCCCGTTTGGAAGGAGTTGCGGCTGAAGTTCGTTATGAAAACAGACCTGCCTTCGCTGCCGGGAAAATGGCAATGGATGATCTGGAACGGCCTCGCCACCGTTCCTCTTACCCCGGCCTCGGACTCTACCGGCAACCTGGCGCGCAGCGGCGAGGTGGTTTTCGCAGACGTTCCCGCGCCATTGAAAGCGATGGTCCACAATCGCGTGGGACAGTGGCTGCGTCTATCGTGGGCCCCTCTGGAGGCGGCCCCTCTTCCAGCGGCGGAGGCGATGCCCATCATTCAAGAGGTTAACTCGACAATCCAATCAGAACAGAAGTCTGTTCGGTTGGTGCAGGGCTTTCTGAACAATATTCCCTTGGATATGTCGAAAGACTTCTATCCCTTCGGCACGAGGCCCGCATTTGGCGATACCCTCTATCTCGCGAGCCCACTATTCTCACCTGCCTCCGCTAGCGTTACGCTACACATTCAATTGACAAACCCGGCGGCGGCGGGACCGGATGCACCCCTTCCGCCCGTGAAGCCTAACGCTCCAAAGCTGAAGTGGGAGTTTTGGGACGGAATGGAATGGAAAGGGATCGGCACGTCGGAAATCGGGGCCGCTCCGCCCAGCCGTCTGAGAATCCTGCCACGTGATGCCCCCAAGACGCCGTTTTCCGAGAGCGAATTCCTGGACGCCACTCAGTGCCTGACCCAGTCCGGAGAAGTGCGCTTCGGTTTTCCTTCACCACCCGTCCAAGCCGTGATAGGTGGGAAGGAAGGGTTTTGGATCCGCGTGCGGCTGGCGTCCGGCGACTATGGCCGCGAGATTCACTACGAACTCCATCCAGACAAAGGATACGTGCTGACTCCGGCCACCTTCGCCCCGCCGGTGATTCGCGCCATTCAGGCAGATCAGTCGATCTTGGTGACAGCTGCGCCCTCCGCACTCTTGACCTATAACGACCTCACTTATCGCGATGTCACCGGGCGTTCCTTCCCTCCATTTGAAATCGGCAGGGAAGAGCAGCCCTGCTGTTATCTGGGATTGCAGTCGGCGAACGGAACGCTCTCAGGCCGCTCGATGAGTTTCTACGTGGGGTTGGCAAATCCGGTTCGACTTGAGATCGATACGCCGGACTTAAGCCGGCAGGCAGTGATGTGGGATTACTGGGATGGGGCCACCTGGCAGCCGTGTGCCGTTCAGGACGACAGCGGATTGCGGCACTCCGGCCTGATTCGGTTTCTGACTCCGCAGGATTTTTCATCGAGCGTGGAATTTGGGCGTGTAGGGTACTGGCTGCGCGTGCGCAAAGTCGACCAGGGCTCGTTCAATCCGAAACTTAGGCGAGTTCTTCTGAATACTACGATGGTGACTCATACTCAGACTACTGCCGGGGAAGTACTCGGCTCGGGAACGGGCAAGCCGCATCAGACTTTCCGTACAGCCAGACGGCCCGTTCTCGAAGGTCAGATTCTGGAGGTGCTTGAGCCGTCAGTGCCTTCGCCAGAGGACCGTAAAAAGGTCGAAATGGAGGAAGGCGCTGGCGCGATTACAGAAACACCGGTGACCCCGACAGGTCGCGTCCAGGCTTGGGTCCGCTGGCACGAAATGCCGAATTTTGAGAGATCCGGACCACGCGACCGGCACTACGTAATCGATCGCGACGCAGGGCAAGTCATGTTCGGCGACGCGGTGGCAGGCATGGCGCCCCCGGCTCTCACCGGTAATGTCCGCATGGCTCTCTATCGCACAGGAGGTGGTTCCCTGGGGAACAAGCCAGCGGCGTCCATTGTGCAACTCAAAACAACTGTTCCCTACGTTGAGCGGGTGACGAACTTCGAAGCTGCCGATGGGGGAGCCGACATCGAACCGGTGGCGGTCGTCCTGGAGCGCGCTCCCCGCGAGATTCGACACCGTGATCGCGCGGTTACCTTTCAGGATTTTGAGGATCTGGCCAAGCGCGCTTCGTCCGAGGTAGCGCGGGCAAAATGCCTTCCGCTTTGCGATCTGGAGGTCGACCGGACTTGTCAGAATCGTTGGCCCGGTGTGATCAGCCTGGTGGTGGCTCCGCGATGGGCGGATGGTTCGACCAAGCCTCAGCCACCAAGTGCGGAGTTGTTTCGGCGCGTGCGAGAGTTCCTCGATGCGAGGCGCTCGCGCTCCAAGAAGCTGGTCTTGGCCGCGCCCGATTACGTGCGAATCGACGTGAAGGTTGAAATCACCGTTGCCGGCGTCGACACGGCCGTCGAGGTGCAACTTGCGGTCGCTCGTATCCTGAAGTTGTTTTTGCACCCGATGACCGGTTTCCACGGGAGCGGATGGGATTTCGGCCGCCTCCCTGCCAAGTCGGATCTCTACGCTCTGGTGGAGACCGTTTCAGGCGTGAACCATGTCCGCGCCCTTGAGTTAATGGCCTTCGGCGAGCCTGAAGACGCGCAAAAGATCGGACGCTTTCTTGTGTATGGCGGCGACATTCAGGTAGCCGCTACTTTGGAGATGTAACTTGCCGCTGCCCCTTCCCAACCTTGATGACCGCACCTGGAGCGACCTCGTGGTCGAAGGACGTGAGCTAATTCCGGCGTGGGCCCCGGAGTGGACCGATCACAATCCATCCGATCCCGGCATTACACTTGTCGAACTGTTTGCCTTCTTGAGCGAGATGCTGATCTACCGTCTCAACCGGATCAGCGATGAAAACGTCGGCGAGTTCCTTAAGCTGATTAGCGGTCCTGACTGGCGACTGGAAGGATCTCTGGAGGAGGCCAAGCGAGCCACATTGACCGACTTAGCCAGAGTTCGCCGGGCCGTAACCGCTAATGACTTTGAGGTTCTCGCTCTTTCAGTGAATGAGATGGCGGACTCGGTTGCTGAAAGCCAGGTTGGGCGTGTGCAGTGTTTCCCAGGCCACAATCTTCCGAGCGAATGGGAGGGTGGTAAAGAAAGCGATACATCAGCAGACGTCAGCGTGGTGGTTCTCCCCGCCCTGGGCGGCGAGCCGAGTTCCGAACTCCTCAACAGAGTCAGACGCATTCTTGATCGTGGTCGACTGCTGTGCGCAAGGGTGCACGTCCTGGCCCCGAGGTACGTTACGGTGCGGATTCGCATTACACTTGTGCTTCGTCACCATTTCCAGGCCGAGCCGGTTCACCACGAGGCGGTGCAGGCTCTTCGGCGGTTCTACGATCCGCTTACGGGTGGTCCCGACCGTCGAGGATGGCCCTTCGGGCGCGACGTTTATGTGTCCGAAGTCTACCAGCTCCTGGCTGCGGTCAGTGGCGTAGATCATGTCGTTCGAAGCACCGATCTCAGTACGGCCGAGTCTGTAGATGAGATTTCCGTCACCCCCGCAGAGAGGCAGCGGGTTCTACTCAACCATCTTCATGAAGT
>JBAUOG010000435.1:0-13958 GCA_049579625.1 Bryobacteraceae bacterium | reverse complement strand
CTTCATTGATCGCAGCCGGCGCAGGTGTCGCCGTCGGCGCGGGCTTCGCAGCCATGTCCGCCGCGCTGGCAGGCTTCGCATCCTCAGCCCAGGGCGCACCCATCTTCACCCATGCAATCAGATCGTCGATCTCCTCCGGCTTCAGATGGCCGCCTTTGGGCATTCGCACTTCGCCCGTCTGCTGCACAGCTTCAATCAAGAGACTTTTCTTCGGCTCGCCCGGAACGACTGCGGGCCCCGATTCGCCGCCTTTCAACAGCGCCTCGCGTGAATCCACCCGTAATCCAGCGGCCTGTCCGGCGGTGTGGCATGCATAGCAGTTCTTCTGGAAGATCGGCTGCACGCGCGTCGTATAGAACTGGCTTCCTTGTACGTCCGGGACCGCCGGCACCGGTGTCTGGCTCCAGATTGCGGTCGTTAGGAGCACGGCACTCCCGGCCACCGATGCCGTGAATCTCAGCAGCTTCCGTGACGCGGCGCTTTCGCTGTTTGAATTCCGGTCCCTCAGGCCAACCCTGCTCCTCCGTGGCACGCTCTCTCCCTCTTGGAGCAAGACTTCAGCCTGTGCAATCAGCCCGCTCACTCTGATTCCTTCAGTCCGCATCGGAGCCGTGACCGTAAGGGAGCGGTGTCTTGCCTTTGTCGGCAACACCTTTAGACACCGGCTCACTCTGATTCCTCCGGGTCAACACTAGGGGCATTGAAGGCGCCATGTGAGTGGTGTTCAATGCGATGCACCAATTCAGCAACCTCGGGCCGCCGTCGCCGCTGCGCCAGCGTGTCCTCGGCGAATGGCACCTTCTGGTCCAACATTACTTCCGCCCCCACCGGCGCGCCCCTTTCATTCCTCTTCTGCGCCAGTACAATCAACCTGCTCGCGAGATGCGCGGCTTCATGCGTATTGTGCGTCACGAACACGATCGTCGTTCGCGTCTCCAGCCAAAGCTCGTGGATCAGCGACTGCATCCCCGCCCGCGTATTCGGGTCGAGGGCGCTGAACGCCTCGTCCATCAGCAGAATCTCCGGCTTCATCATCAGCGCTTGGGCGATCGCCACTCGCTGCTGCATTCCTCCTGACAGCTGATAAGGATATTTTGCCGCATCCGAAGCCTGCAGTCCCATCTGCTTCAACCGGGCCAGCGCCTCATCTCGCACGCTCCGCCGGAACGCCCTCGCCGTTGGTGAAAGGCGCTTCCATAAACCCAGTTCCGAGCACTCCGGTCCAAACACCAGGTTTCCCATCACGGTGCGGTCCGGAAACAACGAATACTTCTGGGGCACATAGCCGCACAGCCGGTTGATCCCGTTCACCTCGCGGCCGCCGACCAGCAATCGCCCCTCGGTGGGCCGGTCCTCGCCCAGAATCATTCGCAGGAACGTACTCTTCCCGCATCCCGTTTCGCCCAGAATGCAAACAAACTCACCTCGTTCCACGGTCAGGCTCAGATTTCGGAAAATCGTCCGCGTCTGCCGCTGCGGCATCGGGAACGCAAGCGCCAACCCTTCTGCCTCAATGATGGGCTTCTGCGGAACCAGTCGCGGGCCGGCCTCGTTGTGAACGGTTAGTGGTTGAGCGCTCATCGTGTTCCCACTAGTCTTCCTTAAACCAGGGATGCCAGAAACGATTCAGTAACCGCAATGCCCCGTCGATGAAGAACAGCAGCAGCGCCACCCAAAGCACGTACGGAATGATGATGTCCATGCCCATGTGCCGCCGCATGATGGCGATCCGATAGGCCAAGCCGTCGGTCGAAGCAATCATTTCGCCCGCGAATAAGAACAGCATCAGCGGTTTGAGGTTCAGCCGGATGCTCGCAATAATACGAGGTAGTATCTGCTTCAGCACGATCCGGTACGCCACGTCGGCATTCCCAGCTCCTAGCGTGAAGCCCTTCACGATCTGTTCTCGTGGTACCGACTTTGCCAGATTGTATGTGTCCAGAATGATCGTCGGCGCGACGCCAATTACCATCAGCATGATTTTCGACAGCTCATCAATGCCGAACGCAATAAACAGGATAGGCAGCACCGACAACGCGATGATCTTGTCGAAGAACGTGATGAACCGCAGGAAGACCGCCCCAACATAGGGAAACAGCGCCACATGCAGTCCCAGCAGCACTGCGGGAACCATCAGTGCCAGAGCAATCAGGAAGCGTCGCGAACTTGCTGACGTGTCCTTCCAGATCATGCTGTGTTGCAACCGCTGCCACGTATTCATCTGCGCGGCGGATCCGTCATCGTCCTCCTCGGCCGGGTTCAGCACGGCGTTCTCGATCCCCGTTGCCAGTTGCCCGATGGTCGGCATCACCCGGTCTTCCGGGTTCTCGCGGTGCCGCTTGACCGACTCCTGCAGGTACAGCCCGATACCGATCGCAAACAGCGCCCACGACAGCGCCATCCAGGTGAACTTCCCCGGCTTCGCTTCAATATGGAAGGGATGCCACGTCATAGCTGCTACAGCTTGCCCTGCGCTGCCATTTGCATATAGCTCGAATCAAACCGCAGCCGCACGCGATCTTTCTTTCCCTGAACGGTCTTATCCGGATAAAGCACGGCTACATCGTCCACCGACGCCGTATTCTCGCCAAGCAACCCATGCCGGAAACAGAACTGGCGGACCAGGTCCATCTTCGTCTTGAGCTCCGCCGCTAGCGCGAACTCGGCAGCCGACTGCGGCGTATAGAACAGGTGCGTCGTCGCTAGCTGCTCCTTGAACGACGGAATGCTATCCCCCGCCGCCGCGGCAATGCCTGCCATCGCCTTATCGGCAACCGGTCCTTTGGAGTTCAATTGCGCCAGGGTCTCGTACCAGGCGCCTGCAAGGGCTTTCGCGAAACGCGCGCCCGACCCATCGGGCCTGTTCAGAACGTCGGTCCGAACCACCAGCAGGTCGAGGATCTCACCGGGAATCTTGGAAGAATCGAAGATGGTGGAGACGCCCTTCTGCTCGCGGATTTGCGAGACCAGAGGCTTCCAGGTAACCACAACCTGCGTCGCGGGATTGTTCATAAACGCAGCCACGATGTCGGAGTCTGAGGTGTTGAGAAACTTCACCTTCTTCAGCTCGTTCTGCTGGCCGTTCATCACCATGCCGCGCTCGAACAGGTACTCGGATACCGTCTTTTGCACCAACATCACTTGCTTGCCGGGTATCTGAGGGAACGCAAGGCCATTGCGTACCATTACCGCGTCGTTACCGTTGGAGTAGTCGCCGATCAGAATGGCCGTTGTGTCCACGCCCGAAGCCGCTGGCATGTCCAGCGCTTCCATATTGGTCATCGTGCAGGCATCGATGTTCTTTGCCACGAACGCATCCAGCGATGGCGCGTAGTCGAAGCGCTGCACTTTGATCTCGACGTTGTACTTCTCCGCCCAGCGCTTCAAGATGCCGGACTTGGCCATGTAGTAATAAGGATTCCACCCGACGTAAATCGACCATCCCACGGTGAAGGTGGGGGACGCAGCCAGCGTTGGCAGGGCTGGGCACAATAAGAGTAAGGCCAACAGATGCAGTTTCCGCATCGACGGTTCGGCGTTGCCTCCTTAGCGACAACAGAGGAAGAGCAAATGGGAAAAGGGTTGTGCGGCAAGCCGCACAAGCGTTCCGGGCACTACGGCGTGGTGTCAAGGGGCGATGCCGGACAGGGCATGTTCGGGCGGCAAAGGGGACGGGCCGATGCTCCCGGGGACGACTCTCTGGTCTGCGACTAGGCAAGAGCCGGGCAGCCTAAAACCTACGTGGCCGCTTACAAAATATTCACCAATTGTACAACAGCTTCAGCGAGCTTGGGCTTTTAGGCGAATTGTGAGCCCTGAGGTAGTCGGGCCACGTTGGGATCAGTTCCAGATGGCCGGACGAATAGGTTTGGACGTTTCGTCGCTTCTCGTAGATCTCCCGCAATCCTGCAAGCTCCCAGAATACGGCCAAATATCCGGCGTCGCTCTCATTTCTACTCATGACCCTTGGACCGATGTTCGTCTTGTTAGCATCTGCGGAGAGATGGCATGGAAAGCTCGCTGAGATTCTTACGATCTTCGGGCGCGTGCCGATGTTTTACTACTTGCTGCACATTCCACTCATCCACCTTGCCGCCTGCATTGTTTCCATGGTCCGCGAGGGTCATGTGGATAGTTGGTTGTTTGCCAATCACCCAGTGGCAGCCGGGCCCGCGCCCGCGGGGTACACCTGGTCCCTCGGCCTGCTTTACGCGGTATATGCAGTTTGCTTGATTTTGCTTTACTTCCCTTGCCGTTGGTTCGCAATGCTGCGCGCGAAGCGGCAATCGAGATGGCTCAGTTATGTCTGAGAGTAGCTAGGCAGGCTCATCTGGGAGAACTGCCTAGCAATTAGTGAAACACCGCCGGTGCAGCTGTAGAGACCACGACGGCCTGCCGGGAAGGGAAACAGTCCCGAAAAGTCGTTAGCGCCTATCGGGAATGCCTCGGAAGCGCTCGCAAAACGAGAGATAGTTCGATCCGATGCAGTTTCGATAGGGGCGACTTGGAGGAAGCCGGTGGCGGGGTGGGCCGTGCTCTGGAGCCACTAGCGTGATTTCTGTTAGCTGCGACCAGGCGCCCGCTAAGATACTACTTTGATCAACTCAGCGGGGGAATCCGGGACAGTCGCTGTTCTCGCCGAGAAACCCTCGGTCGCACGTGACATTGCCAGAGTGCTGGGGGCCAGCACAAAGGGCGACGGATACATGCATGGCAATGGCTACGTTGTGACGTGGGCCATTGGACATCTGGCCTCATTGGCGCAACCGCACGAGATCCGGCCGGAGTGGAAGGTTTGGCGGCGCGAATCTCTGCCGATGCTGCCATCATCGTGGCCCCTGGTGGTCTACGAAAAAACCAAAGATCAGTTTGAGGTGGTGAAAAAGATTCTAACTTCTGCGCGTGTGAGTCGCATTATCTGTGCGACCGACGCGGGGCGCGAGGGCGAGCTGATCTTCCGCTACATCTATGAGGCTGCGGGATGCTCGAAGCCGATCGGCCGGTTGTGGATTTCGTCGCTCACGCCGGAAGCAATCCGTAAGGGCTTCGATTGGTTGAAGCCGGGGAGCGATTACGAGCCGCTCGCCGATGCGGCACGCGGACGCAGCCGTGCCGACTGGCTGGTTGGGATGAACCTTTCGCGCGCCTATACGCTCACGTATGGCGACGAGTTGAGCGTGGGGCGGGTGCAGACGCCTACGCTCGCGATGGTGGTGGAGCGGGAACTCGCCATCCGGCGGTTCGTTCCGGAAGACTATCTGGAAGTGGTCGTGACGTTCCGGCCCGCAGGTCATCCGGAAGCGGAGTCCTACAAGGGTACCTGGGTCCGGGATGTGGCGGACATTCAGAAATCGGCGCGGCTGCCGGCAGCGGGAGAGGAAGGTAGTAGCGAAGCGACACTGATCGTGGAGCGGGCGAAAACAGGAGCAGCCGCGATCGAGTCCATCAAGGCTGAGACGCAGCGCATGGGACCGCCGCCGATTTACGACCTGACAGAACTGCAGCGCCATGCGAACCGGCTGTTCGGGTTTAGCGCGCAGCATACGCTGGACATCGCACAGGCATTGTATGAGCGGCATAAGCTGATCAGTTATCCGCGCACGGACAGCCGGCATTTGTCAGAGGATGTAGCAAAGACCTTGCCGCACATTGTGCAGACGGTCGCGGGGCCATACCGGGAACTGCTCGCTCCGGGCACCGGCGAAAGGCCGCTGGGACGCAGGTTTGTGGATGACACAAAGGTCACCGATCACCACGCCATTATCCCGACCGTGACTTCACCGGAGCGGGTGACCTTGTCGCCGGATGAGGCGAAACTCTATGACCTGGTTTGCCGGCGTTTGCTGACGTGCTGGCATGACGACCACGTGTGGTCGGTGACGACGGTCATCACGGCGATCGTAAACGGCCCGATCACGGACCGCTATCACTCCTCGGGGAAGACGATTCAGCAAGTGGGCTGGAAGGTGTTGGATTTCCAGGCTGACAGGAGGAAGGCCAGTAGCCGGAAAGCGAAGGCGGGCGACGAGGCGTCAGATGAAGAACAGCAGGCTCTGCCGGCGGGGCTGACGCGGGGACAGGCGCAGGATGTTCTAGATGCGGAGGCAGTCCGCAAGAAGACGCGTGCACCGAAGCGATTTACGGAAGCTACGTTGCTGACAGCGATGGAGACGGCCGGGAAGACGCTCGACGAGAAAGAGCTGTCGGACGCCATGAAGGAGACGGGGCTTGGTACGCCGGCCACACGAGCTTCAATCATCGAGGTACTTCTGAAGCGCGAATACATTCTTCGAAACGGGAAGAACCTGGAGGCTACGGATAAGGGGATCCGGCTGATTGAGGTAGTGCATCCGGAAGTGAAGAGTCCGGTGATGACGGGCCAATGGGAGGCTTACCTAAAGCGGATTCAGAGGGGCGAGGCTCAACTGGAACCGTTTCTGCATGGGATTGAAGACTATGTGCGCGAGGTGATTGGAAAGGTAGGGCAGATTCCAGCGACGCCACGACGAAGGAATGGGACAGGGGATCTGCACCCAGTCCCTCAACCCGAAGCGCCTGCACCACACAGCCCGAATGTGGGTGAACAGGTTGTGGCGGCCGAGGGGGAGCCTTTGGAGGCGCTCTTACATCGCGCGTTTGGGTTTGCATCGTTCCGTGCTAATCAGGAGGAAGTCTGCCGGACGGTGATCGAGGGACGGGATGCGCTGCTGGTGATGCCGACCGGCGCGGGAAAGTCGCTGTGCTATCAATTGCCCGGACTCGCCCGGGGCGGGACAACGCTCGTGATAAGTCCGTTGATCGCCCTGATGGAAGATCAATACGCCAAGCTGCGGGAACGCGGGTTTGCGGTGGAATGCATCCACTCGGGAAGGGATAGGGCCGGGTCGCGGCAGGCGTGCATCGACTATCTAAGCGGGAAGTTGCAGTTTCTGTTCATCGCACCGGAGCGGCTGCGCGTGCCGGGGTTTCCGGAAATGCTGGCGAAGCGGAAACCGGCGCTTATCGCGATCGACGAGGCACATTGCATCTCGCAGTGGGGCCACGATTTTCGTCCGGACTACCGGCTGTTGGGCGGCCACCTACCCAAGCTACGGCCAGCGCCGGTGATTGCGCTGACTGCGACCGCGACGGGCATCGTCCAGCGCGACATTTGCAACCAACTGGGGCTCGATCATCAGACCAGTTTTATCCACGGCTTTCGGCGTTCGAATATTGCGATTGAGGTGGTGGAGACGGCCCCCTCACAGCGGCCGGAGCTAGCGCGGGAATTGTTGGCGGATCCCGATCGTCGTCCCGCGATCGTTTATACACCAAGCCGCAAGCAGGCGGAGAGCGTAGCGGCGTTGCTGTCGGGCATGTTTTCGACAGCGGCGTACCACGCGGGCCTCGATGCGGAACGGCGGCGCCGCGTGCAGGATGGTTTCCAGAACGGGAAGCTGGAAGTGATCATCGCGACGATCGCGTTCGGGATGGGCATTGATAAGGCGAATATCCGTTCGGTCATGCACACCGCACTGCCGGGGAGCATTGAAGCCTATTACCAGGAAATCGGCCGCGCGGGGCGGGACGGCGAGCCGAGCCGGGCAATCCTGATGCATTCCTACGCGGACCGCTACACGCACGATTTTTTCTTCGATCGGGACTATCCCGATGCAAAGGTATTGGGCCAAATCTACGATCGCTTGGGGGCAGAGCCAAAGCCGCGCGACCTCATCGAAGAGGTGGCCCGCGTGCCGGCGGACGTGTTTGAAAAAGCACTGGAGAAGCTCTGGACACATGGCGGCGTCGTGATTGATTCGTCGGATAACCTCACCCGGGGTACCAATGAGTGGCGCGATTCGTATATCGCCCAAGGCGAGCAGAAGCAAGCGCAAATCGAGGCGATCATCCGGTATGCGCAGAGCAGTCAGTGCCGGATGTCGAGCCTGGTGCGGCATTTCGGAGATACGACGGATAGCAATAAGCCCTGCGGGATTTGCGATTTCTGCGCTCCCGAAAACTGTGTGGCCCAGAGGTTCCGGCCAGCGACCGAGACGGAGCAGGTGGTGGCGCGGGATGTTCTGCAGTCACTAAAAGGAGGCGGTAGGTCAGTCGGAAAACTGCACATGGAGTTGTGCGCGAAGAACGGCCTTGATCGGGACCATTTCGAGGAACTAACAGGCGCGATGGCGCGATCCGGGCTGATCCGCCTAGTGGATTCCGTGTTCGAGAAGGAGGGAAAGTCAATTCCATTTCGAAAGGCGAGTCTGACACGCGATGCCGAGTCGGTGGACGAGCACGCGCCGTTGGAGTTGTCGATTCGCGAGGCCGCGTTGGTGACGGGGAAGAAGGACCGGCGTAAGAAGGCCACTGTCGTTGTGAAGAAAGAATCGAATAAGCAGCGGGCCAGAGGGTCTGGGACCACGGCGACTGCCGAGGCGGAAGCCGCGCCGCGCCATGATTCGAAGGCCGCAAAGATGTTGAAGGAATGGCGTCGTGCGCACGCGAAGAAGTTGGGAGTGCCAGCGTTCCGGATCATCTCCGATCGGGTACTCATGGCAATCGCGGAGAAGCAGCCGAGGAGTGCCGCTGAGTTGCTGGCAATTCCGGGATTTGGCATTAAGGCTATGGAGAAATACGGGGCACGGATTTATAGGATTCTAGATGAAGTTCGACGTTAGTTTCGACAACACTGCCCAGGTCCGCAGACTTGAAACAGTCCTCCGGCGATATTGACTGCGAGCGAATCGCCTCGCCTTACGCTGCCGGCTCTTGCTGCGTCAGGCAGTGCAGGGTTCCAAAGCCCAGCACCAGGTCAACGGCGTGAATGCCGGTGACCACCCGATCCTTGAACAGATCCCCGAGAATGCCCAGAGCTACTCGGTCATTTGGATCGTTGAAGGTGGGCACGATCACCGCTGAGTTCGAGATGTAGAAATTGGCGTAACTCGCTGGAAGTCGCTCGCCGTCGAAGTAGAGGGGAGCTGGCATGGGAAGGGGCACGACCTCCGGCTTTGAACCGTCTTCGAGGCGGAAGTCCTCGATCCGTTCCCAGTTCTCCGCCAGTGGCCGGTAGTTCACGTCTGCCGAGTGGTCTTCACGGATCAGCACCAGGGTGGTCGGGTTGACGAACCGGCAGATGTCATCGACATGACCGTGCGTGTCGTCACCCGTCACACCTCCCGCCAGCCAGAGAACAGTGCCAACGCCAAGGTATGCCTTGAGCAGTCCTTCGAATTCATGCCTGCCAAGTCGGGGATTTCGCACTTGCACCATCGGATCGAGATAGCATTCTTCGGTGGTGATCAGCGTGCCGCGGCCATTTACGTCGATGCCGCCGCCTTCGAGCACGAACTGCTTCCCCTTCCAGTGGGCGTCGAACAATTGTTTACCGAGATGTTTTGCTGCGCTCACGGGTAGGCGGCTGTCCTTCTGCCAATCCGGATACTTCGCCCATGCATTGAAGTGAAAGTGGACGATGGCGGTCTCTGTCTTTTTAGCGGACTGCCTCTTTACAAAGACCGGCCCGCTGTCACGAGTCCATCCGCGATTAGTAGGGTGCAAAACGAACTCGACCCGGCTCGTGTCCGCTCCCGCGCGCTTAAGATAGACGCGAGCGAGTTTCTCGTCCTTCCGAGAGTTTACGACCATGCGAACGATCTCGCCGGGAACAATCTTGCGGACGATCTCGCCATACACCCATCGCACGATGTCCAGCTTGTCCGGCCAGTCGGTGGGGTTGTGCGGCCAAGCCAGCCATGTAGCCTCGTGGTCTTCCCACTCGGCCGGCATGGAAAAGCCGAGTGCTTGCGGAGTGCTCAGCGAATTAGTCATCAAGTGCGAGGATAATCTGCTTCGCCACTCCTGTCCATCGACTAGACTGGTGTTTTATCCACCATCATGAACGATCATCCGGAACACGAACGCAGCTACCGCGAGGATATGAGCGAGATGCCCGACTGGCTCAAAAAGAAGAAGTGCCCGAATCGGGACAAGTACATGTCCGGCGCGCGCATTCTGCCGAAGAATCTCACCGGCTCGGAAACGCTCTCCGACGTCATTGACAACACCTTCCTCGCTTACAACAGCGCACGGCTGAAGGAAGGGTGCCAGCTCTTCGTTGAGAAGATGCTGGAGCCGGACGTGACCGTCGGGATGAGCTTGTCCGGCGCGCTCACGCCGGCGGGCTTGGGCTGCTCATCCATCGTCCCGCTGATCAAAGCAGGGTTCGTCGACTGGATCGTTTCGACGGGAGCGATTCTCTACCACGATCTGCACTTCGCGTTGAACTATCCGGTGCGGGTCGGAAGCTTCAAGATGGATGACACGGAGCTGCGCGACAATGACATCGTTCGCGTGTACGACGTACTGCTCGGATACAGCGATTGCCTGATGGCGACCGATGAGATCCTGCGGGAGATCCTCGTCCAGCCCGAATTCCAGAAGGAAATGGGCACCGGCGAGCTGCATCACCTGCTTGGCAGATACGCTGCCGAATGGGAACGGAAGGCCGGCCTTGAAGACGTCTCAGTGCTGGCCGCCGCATATCGCGCTGGCGTTCCCTGCTACACTTCGTCGCCGGGTGACTCCACTATTGGCATGAACGTTGCCGGTGTCGAGTTGCGCGGCAACAAGCTGCGTATGAACCCCTCCATTGATGTCAACGAAACGACCGCCTACGTGTTGGCGGCCAAGCGCAGTGGCGGTAAGAGCGGCGTGGTGCTATGGGGCGGCGGCAGCCCGAAAAATTTCATGCTTCAGACCGAGCCGCAGATCCAGGAGGTGCTGCGGATCAAGGAGTACGGCCAGGATTACTTCCTCCAGGTGACCGACGCGCGTCCCGACACCGGCGGGCTCAGCGGCGCTACACCGAGTGAGGCCGTGAGTTGGGGCAAGGTGGACCCGGACCGGCTGCCCGATGCGGTAGTTTGTTACACCGACACCACCATTGCCATGCCGCTACTCACGCATTATGCGCTCTCGAAGCACGCGCCCCGACCGTCACGCCGTCTCTACGACCAACGTGACGAGATGATCAAGGCGTTGACCAAGGAGTACTTCCTCCACAACCCAGGGAAGATGGTCGACGGTTCCGAACCTCTCGCCTGACCTCATGACCAAGAAGTTGCTGCTCGAACTGGTGCGGGAGCACGGTACCCCCCTGGTCGTCGTTGATCACGACCTCCTCCGCCGTAGCTATGCGAGTTTTCGAAGGCACTTGCCGAAAGTGCAAGCCTACTACGCCGTGAAGGCCAACCCGGCGCCAGAGATATTGCGAACTCTCTACCAGGCCGGAGCGAGTTTCGACGTTGCCTCGCTGGCGGAATTCATGCTGGTTCATCAGCTCATCGAACACTTGCCGGACAAACAGCGGCAGGATTACATCTGGGACAAGATCATCTACGCCAACCCAATCAAGCCGCGTGAGACCCTGCTGGCCCTGAACCAGTTCAAGCCGCTGATCACCTACGACAACAGCGAAGAGTTGCGGAAGATCAAGCGCTACGCGCCATCAGCCGGCCTGGTGTTGCGCCTGAGGGTGCCAAACACCGGATCGATGGTGGAACTATCCTCGAAGTTCGGTTGTGACACCGGCGAGGCGGTGGACCTGATCCTGGAAGCGTTTCGAATCGGGCTGGAGGTGGAAGGACTGAGCTTCCACGTGGGGAGCCAGTGCACCAATTTCGACAATTTTGTCCAGGCGTTGAATATCGCGGCGGCAGTCATGAACGAGGCCCGCTCGCGCGGCCATGAGATCAAGATTCTTGACATCGGTGGCGGCTTCCCAGTAGCCTACGACGACCACCTGAAGCCCTTCAATGTGCTGGCCCGGAAGATCAACGCCGAGATCGACCGATTGTTCGCGAAGGATATCGAGATTCTGGCCGAGCCGGGCCGGTTTCTGGTGGCGAGCACCGCCACCGCGATCTCGCGTGTCATCGGCAAAGCGACGCGAGACGGGAAGCGTTGCTATTACATCGATGACAGCGTGTACCACACCTACTCCGGAATCATATTCGATCACTGCCAGTACCGCGTGAAAGCGTTCAAGCGAGGCAAGGCCGAGATCTGCACGGTATTCGGGCAGACCTGCGACGGTATGGACACAATCTCTCAATCGGAAGAACTGCCTGAGCTGGAAATCGAAGATCTGGTCTATTCGGAAGACATCGGCGCCTACTCCAACGCGTCATCAACCTGGTTCAACGGCTTCGCTCCCGCGAAGGTCGTCCATGTGAATTACCCGAACTGAGTTTCGTTTGGTGCCCGCCCACCAGCACCGGGCATTAGGATGAAGATGGCATGTCAACTCGGCGCGTTTTCCTTCAATCGATCGCTCTCTCCCCGCTCGCGATGAGTGCTCCCACATCCCTTCCCAGCCGGAGGCCGCCACGGGAGAAGCGCAACTTCACTAGCGAAGCGGTAGAGGCGAAAATCGACGAGGTCAAGAAGTCCGTCGCCGATCCTGAACTCGCCTGGCTGTTCGAGAACTGCTTCCCTAACACGCTCGACACGACGGTACGGGCCGGCCAATTGGATGGCAACCCCGACACTTTCGTGATCACCGGCGACATAGACGCCATGTGGCTGCGTGATTCTACCGCGCAGGTGTGGCCCTACCTGCCACTCGCCAAGGATGACCGCCATCTGCGAACGCTGATCGAGGGCGTTGTGCGGCGCCAAACGCGCTGCATTCTCATCGATCCTTACGCCAACGCTTTTAACTTTGGCCCGACTGGCAGCGAATTTGATAAGGACGTTACGGCGATGAAGCCCGAATTGCACGAACGTAAGTGGGAGATCGATTCTCTCTGCTACCCAGTACGCCTCGCGCATGGCTATTGGAAACAAACAGGCGATGGTTCCTGCTTCGATGCCCGCTGGCGAAGTGCCGCGGCGCTGATTGTCCGGACGTTCCGCGAACAGCAGCGTCTTCATGACCGGGGTTCCTACACATTTCAGCGGCTCACTACCACGCCCGGGGACTCACTCCCCGGCAACGGTTATGGAAATCCGACGCGGCCGTGCGGCCTCATCCACTCCGGCTTCCGGCCCTCTGATGATGCGTGCATCTTTTCGTTTCTCATTCCGTCGAATCTTTTTGCCGTGACCTCGCTCCGTCAACTGCAGGAGATTTACAGTGCCGAGTTGCACGATGCCAGTTCCGCGCGCGAATGCGCTGCACTCGCGAGTCAGGTGAGTGAGGCGCTCACTAAGTTCGCGACTGCGGTCAAGCCGAATTGCGGCGAAGTGTACGCCTACGAGGTCGACGGTTTTGGCAATCAACTTTTCCAGGACGATGCCAATGTGCCCAGCCTGCTCTCGCTGCCCTACCTCGGCTGTTGCGCGCCGGAAGACCCCCTTTACCTACGCACCCGCAAGTTGGTTCTGAGCGAGGACAATCCCTACTTTTCGCGCGGCAAAGTCGCGGAGGGACTCGGCGGCCCGCACACGGGATTGAACATGATCTGGCCGCTCGGGATCATTACGCGCGCTTTGACAAGCCAGGACGAGCAGGAAATCGCGAACTGTTTGGCCACGCTCAAAGCAACGCATGCCGGCACCGGCTTCATGCACGAATCGTTTTCGAAGGACGATGCAACGAAGTTCACTCGCGCGTGGTTCGCTTGGGCCAATACCCTGTTTGGCGAGCTGATCCTCCGCGTGTACGCCCAACACCCGCGCTTGCTCACGTGATTACGAGAAAACACGTATTGGTAAACGCTCCGGTTGTCGAGAAGGGATAGGAAATCGAGCGTCTGTCCGTTAGTCGTCTGTATACCGCGATCCGGACCTTGATGATCATTGTTATTCGACGCAGCGGTATACGTAACGGTTTACGTCACATTACTCCGAATCGTTCGAATGCTGAGACCGCGGTTGACTTCTCGAGGATCGCCTTGCGAACGAGGTTCTCCTTGCTGACCTTTTCAACCGCAAGACGCACCACCTCGTTCTCGGCCGCTCTCGGAATAGCG
>JBAUOG010000434.1:0-1608 GCA_049579625.1 Bryobacteraceae bacterium | reverse complement strand
AGATGAGCATATGCGGCGTCTCTTGCACCTCACATGCCACTCCAAGCGCCGGTTGGGCCACAACCATCAGGCTTTCCTGGGCAGATGGAGATAGTTCCCAGGTGTAACGAATGCGCACGATGTTGGCCGTATAGGCAATGAGGTGAAGTGTCCCTTCAGAGGTTTCTATGCGTAGGCCGTTCGGCTGTGTATGATATGAGGTCACTCTCATGGACTACCTCTCTCTTCACTGCATTTCCACCGATAGGCTCTGCAAGGCGTCGGAGGAAGCTGCTTTCAGATTTGTTCTGCCAGGGCGCCCTTACCCTGTTGTTGCCAGAGGTTCTCAAATCCCAGCCCTACGACTTGTGGCGCATGGACCAGTCCGTGAGCATCAACACATGCCTCTCGCACGACCGGATTGCTGAGTACCAGCGACTCATAGTAGGTTGTGTTTGAAATAGCCATGCACAGGTGCTGATGGATGAGCCCCGGTCCGTGCACCTCAGCGCGCAAGCGAAACGCATCTGCTAGATGGGCAATGCGCATAGCGCCGGTAATTCCTCCGCGCAAGTTCCAACTCGTTCGGACATAACTTGCACAGCCAGCTGCAATAAAATCTGCGGTATTCATGTGCGCTCCGTCGGATGTTTCCGCAACATTCAACGGCACCCTCACTGCTCGACCGAGTTGCCTGTAGGCCGAGATACTGAATTCGCGCATTGGTTCTTCATACCAGAGGTAACCCGCCTCAGCGAGCGCGTGGCCCAGAAAGATTGCATCGGGTAGATCGAATCCGGCGGAACCGTCATACATGAGTGGAAGATCGGGTCCGACATGCGCACGTAATGCCTGGCAGAGCCTGGCATCCTGGCGAGCATCTCCCCAGGCATGGAGTTTGATCGCCTGGTAGCCGAGCGACAGACATTGATCGGCAACATCGAGGTATTCTTCAATCGATGCGAAGGTCACGGTACTGGCATAGGCCGGAATGCTTTCGCGGAATCCGCCCAGCAGCCGGTACACAGGCAAGCCCGCGGCTTTGCCCGCGATATCCCAGAGCGCGGCGTCTATGAGTCCGTGGATGTAAATGGGAAATTCCTCGGCTCTGTCCAGCTCCCACAGGCGATGCCAGATCCATTCCCGTTGTAATGGGTTCTGTCCCTCTAACTCGTCGCGCAATCGTCGTTCAACCAGGTCACGAACGATTGGTCCGCGTAGTACCGGAACAATACCCTCAATACCCTCGTCTGTCTGTACGCGCAAAATTGCATGCATGCCAGGACCGTCCGACCCTGGCAAGCCATTTCGCCACCGAAAAGCAGGCTCAACAGCTCTGGCTGGGCGAAGTTCTACCTGAATCCCGCAAATACGCATGATTATTTCCTCTTTGCGTGTATAAGTGAGTACCGGCTTCGACAAAGCCAGGACAACACTTACTCTCTTGGTTTGTAGGGGCCAGTACTCTGCCGGATGCTTAAAGGAACTTGCAGTAAGGTCTGGGTCGGAAGAGCATGAGGCTCATCGAGCTGTCGAATGAGCAACTCCGCAGCAACTCGTCCGATTTCCTTATAGGGAAAATCGATGGAGGTCAGCGACGGATGCATCATTTCGGCCAAATGCGAGGGG
>JBAUOG010000433.1:0-2795 GCA_049579625.1 Bryobacteraceae bacterium | reverse complement strand
TCTCAGAGGCAACGTGATGGTCCTCTTCGCTCCACTGGTCCCATTTCTCCCACTGGTTGCAGCACATCCAGCCAAGCATGAGCGGAATCCCCTGTTCGTCCGCGAGTTCGATGATGTGTTCGCTGGATATTTTTGATTCCCATCGAAGCATGTTGATCCCGAGATCCTTCACATAGCGCAGAATCTGGGCCTCACGCTCCGGATCGTAGCGATACAGGAGGTCTGGCGTGTAATCGCCCCCGCGCACCCGGAAGTCCCGGCCATTGACCTGGAGATAGAAGTTTCCGCCCCTTCCTTTCTCGGGAAACGCCTCGTCCTGATCACGGTGTTGAGTGATGCTTCGCATTCCGAACCGGATCTGAGCGATGTCCGAAACTGCCCGGTCCTGAATAAAATCGAGCTTCAGGTCGTAGAGCGCGGGATTTCCCATGGTGTAAGGCCACCAGAGATCGGGGTGAGCTACAACCAAGGCTGGATACTTGTCAGGGGTAAATACGGCTTCGCGTGACTCGCCTGCCAGCAGACTGAAAACCTGTTCAAACTCGATGGTGGGCTTGCCCGGCCGCGTGATAGTCCCCTTCAGGGTGCCGTTGACAGGCCGGGCCGCAGAGTTGCGCACATCCGCATACACCGTGAGACGCGCCGTCTCCTGCTTGAGGTCCAGATCCGTGTTGACGGACGGGTGTTCCACCGCGACCGCGCCGGAAGTTTTCAGATAGACGGGCTTCCAGATCCCTGCATTGCGATCCGGTACGAAGGAGGCTCCGAATTGATGCTGTTTTGTGAACTCGCCGTGATAACCGAGATATTTCCAGTTGATCCAGTCGAACCAGCTGTCCGCCAGTTCCACTCCGTCGACGTCCTGAATCAACTGTTCGGGCGTGACTTTGACAGCCAGCGCGTTCCGGGATCCCGGCACGATCCACTGAGTAACATTGAACTGGTGTGCTACGTACATTCCGACTGCTTGCTTGCTGTCCGCAATCTGGTGCCCGTTGATCCATATCTCCGCGCGGTAGTTGATTCCCGGAAATTCCAGCGTGTAGGTGGAGTAGCCTTCCGGAGCGTTGAACACGGTCCGATACCACCAGTCCTGCATGAACAGATCCTGTGGAACCTTCTCCACCATGTTGGTGCCGAAATACAGGTTGGGGTAGACGCCATCCTCCTGCAACACTTCGAGAACCGTTGCCGGCATGCGCCGGATGGGGCGCCAAACCCCTCCCTGAAAACCAAGCTGAGAGACAGCCGCGCCATCTGCCGTCACGTCTTTTGCTTCGGCCAACTCCCAGGCCGCAGAAAGTTCCGACTTTCGGGGAGTTTGTCCGATGCCGGAAACAGAGCTGGCGAACAGGCAAACTGCAAGTGATAGCGCGGAAATCGAACGAGCCATTTTCTTCTCCTCCAGGCAATTCGAATCATCTCAGATGCTCATTGTCCGATCCAGCCTACGTCACCGTAGATTTCGAAAGAAGGAATTGGAGCAACGATGAGAACGGAATTGCTGCGATTCAACGGCGCTGTCGAGCGGGATCCCGCCATCGATGCGTGGATGAAAGAGCATACAGGTGAATTGGGAGCCATCGCGCTTCACTGGTTTGAGGCGATGCGAAAATGCGGCGACGAAGTCCGGGAACTTTTGCATGACGGCTGCCCGGTTGCATGTTTGGGAGATGCGCCCTTCGGCTAGTTCAATGTATTCAGTTCGCACGTAAACGTGGGGGGTTCTTTCACGGCGTAGCGCTGCCGGATCCGGCTCACTTGTTGCAAGGCACCGGCAAGTTCATGCGCCATGTGAAGCTGAGGCCAGGAACGGCCACAAATGCCGCAATGCTAAGCAGGATGATCGACACGGCGTACACGGATATAAAGGCGCGCGTCGAAAACGGCTAGCTCACAGAAACGCCTCGAGAGGCCGACGCGGATGAACCGCCAAATAATGTCGCATACAGATCGTGGGCGGATGACGCGCCACTCGTACGGAAGCTCAGGAGGCACCTGGGATTTCGACCTCGGTACGTGTTCCCGACGATTCGCCCGGAGGAGAGGGTCCCCCATCAATGCTGGCGCATTCCTGCCCGACTGTTCGCCGAGTGGAAAGGCCGGCTGCGAATAGTCAGGCCGCTTTACCTCGACGGCTCGCGCCGCGCCGGTGAAGGTGCATGCTAACGACGTTGCGTTGGTGAGACACGGTAAACTCATCACGAAAGAAGACTAACGAAGATGAAGCTGCATCTCGGCCAGCAGGCTCCGCTGGGGAGGCGGGGCGTCTTGGGCTTACTGGCTTTGTTATTGGGCGCGCAACTATGGGCGCAAAGCGCGGCGTCACATCCCGAGTGGCCTGGCAAAGGACAACTCTTTGTCGGCACCTGTTATCAGCCGGTGGACCGGACGCCGGCGCAGATCCGCCGCGACATCGCGCTCATGAAGGAGGCGGGCTTCAAGATGGTCCGCATGGGCGATCTCAGTTGGGACGCCTTCGAGCCGGCGGAGGGGCAGTTCGAATTCGCCTGGTTCGACAGTATTCTCGACCAGATGCAGCAGGCTGGCATCAAAGTGTTGCTCGACATCGGGGGGTCGCCGGCGCCGATCTGGCTCCATCACAATTACCCGTCGGTCAACCTGGTGGATGAGCGCGGCGCGACGGTCCACCCGGCCGAGCGCTACATGGTCAATAGCGCCGATCCGGTCTACCGCGAACGGCTGGTCCGTTTCGCCGACGAGCTCACGCGACACTATGCCCATCACCCGGCGCTCGCTGCCATCGGGTTCAATAACGAAATTGGCAACGGCGT
>JBAUOG010000432.1:0-8710 GCA_049579625.1 Bryobacteraceae bacterium | reverse complement strand
GTATTCCGTCTTGGTTGCCAGATTCACAATCAGCAGCACTTTACCGTCGTACTGTTTCAACGCAACGCTCTTACCGTCGACCGAAACCAAGTAGAAGTCGTAGATCGACGAAGCCGCCTGAACCAGTCCCGCCAACGCCACTGCCGTCACCAGCAGGCGTACCATCACAAAACGCGCCAAAGATGAGGTTCGCATAGAAGAGAACGAGGACAGCGGGCAGCCAACCCGCTGCTCTCTATCGTAAGTGAACTAGAACTGGTAACGCAGCGCAAACTGCATCACGCGTGCCGGAGTGGTTGCGGAAAACTCGCCGAATGTGGCCTGCGAGGAAAGCGCCAGGCTCGGCGAGATGAAGTTCACCCAGTTGAACGCGTTGAAGGCCTCCGCCCGGAACTGTAGTTCCGAGGTTTCCAACCTCGGGATCGGCAAGTGGAACGACTTGGTCGCCGCCAGGTCAATGTTACTGAATCCAGGAAGGCGAAGCGCCGCCCGCGTGCCCGTGCTCCCAGGCCAGGAATCCGCAAAGGAGCTACTCGTGCTGGTGTTGGCAAACAGGCTGGGAACCCCGTTCTGATCGATCGTCTGGCCAGACTTCACAGGACCCGTAACAATCGCTAACGAGTTTTGCCAGTAGTTCGTGTTCCACACCGAATTGCCCTGAACAACCGTCGGCAGCCCGCTCGTGAAGCGCATGATACTCGATACCTGCCATCCCCCAACGATCGCATTCAGCCAGCTATGCGATGTATTCAGGAACTTCTGACCGGTCCCAAACGGCAGTTGGTAGACCACGTTGGCATTGACGCTTTGGCGAATGTCGAAATCAGAGGAGCCGCGGAACTGGCCCGGTTGATAGATGTTCTGAATCACCGCTCCGTCCTGCCCCGCGGCGCCTTCAGCCGACGAAGCGTTGTCGATGGAATGGGACCACGTGTAGTTAAGGTCAAACGAAATGCCATTCGATAACGCCCGACGCACGGTTATAACCATGGCGTTATAGTTCGATTCGCCCGCATTCTGCCACGACGGCATCGAGCTTCCTTGGAGTGCGAAGAACGTGTAGCAACCGGGTTTCGAAAGGCATTGACCAGGCAGGAAGTTGCCGAGAATGCGATCAGAAGCGTGCAGCATATCCAGATAGCTTCCACCGTAGGTTCCGTAGATCTGGTAGAAGTAATTCGCCGAAGCGCTGCCCGGAAACGCATAGTTCGCCAATCCGGGGAACATACTTTCGATGAAAGGATTGGTCGGAACCAGCGAAGGATTCGCCTGCACCTCACTCGCAATCTGGCTGACCGGGGCGTTCTGTCCAGGGAACCCCGCCGCCGCGCTAAGCGAGTTATAGGTCTGCCGCAGCGACGTCATGCTCTGCACCCAGGTTTGTCCGGACACCGGGTCCTTGTAGTTCTCCATCGGCGTGTAAACGTCGCCTTGGAGGAGCAACTTCCTCCCGAAACGTCCCACATATCCAACTTCCAACACCATCTTGCCCGGTATCTGCCGTTCGAGTGACGCATTGAACAGCCACGCATAGGGCGTCCTTAGGTTTGGATAGATCCCCTGGAACTCGCCGGAAATGGCCGCCACGTCCGGCGGTGTATACGGGAAACCACCCGCAGGCGCCGCCGGTTGATTCGCTGGCGACCCGTTGTACCGTGGCGACGTGGTGAAGTCATACGATGTCGGATTGTTTAAGGTGGTCGACAAGCCGAACGATCCAAATTGATCGAACTGCGTAATCAGCTGGCTTCCGAACCGGTCGTACACTTGGGCGGCGCCGACGCGGAACGCCCCATTCTTCCCGAAGATCTTTCCGAGCCAGCCGTCGGCGTCCGCCGGTGCGTAGGCCATTCCAAAACGGGGGGCGAAGTTATTGTTGTCGGAGTTCCACCAACTCGGTTTCCCATTCACCGGACCGTTAAGCGAGTACGACAAGGTCGCGTTGGGCATGGCGAACGATGGCACGCCTTGTTGCGCGAGCCCGTTGCGCTGGGCAAAGAATTGATCCAGCCCAATGTTCGGCGCCACCTGCAGTCCTGTGGTCTCATACGGGGGGCGGTCGTTGCTGTAGCGAAGCCCGAAAATCAATGTCAATGATGGCTTCACCCGCCACGAATCGGCGACATAGGCTTCATATTCGTTCATCTTGAAATGACGGGCTTGTGCAGCGCCCTGCGGCAGCACGTTCCCATTCCGCTCGAATTGGTACGTGATGTTCGTGTTATTGACCAAGCCCAGCAGAGCTCCCATCGCTGCGCCGGCGTTGAATGGGTCGTTGAGGGTCACGCTCGAATTCCCGGGCTGTGCCTGAACGTATGTTGTCAGGTCGTTCTGAATATCTTCTCCCAGACCAACCGCGACGTTCGGGCTCCAGCCATAACCGGGGTACGAATTCGCATAGGTGTACGTGTTATTCGTCATGAGTCGGAAATCGATGCCGGTCGTGATAGTGTGCCTGCCCTTCGTCCAAGTCAAATCGTCCGTATAGTTATAGACCGGCAGAATGCGGCCATCTGCCCGCGCATTGTAGTTCTGCAATGGGTTAATCCCGTAAAGTGAAAAATTCTCGCCACCGACACCCGATTGCGATAGGCCTTGGCGAGTCAGGCCAAAAGTAAAGGTGTTGACCAGCGTCGGTTGCAACACCGAGGTCAGCGTCGCCCCGAGTCCTTTGCTGTTATTCAACAGTTGGGACGCCGGCGCTTGCCCTGGAAACTGGGCGAGTATCAGATCCTGGTTCGCATTCGACAGTGTGCCGCGGATCGACAGCGTATTCTTGGCCGCGTGGTCCAATATGAAGTCCATCTTTGCGACATACGCCCGGTTGTCCAAGTCGTTCGGCGCGTTGAAACGATACCCGCTGAAGTTATAGCCGCCGTCGGCTCCGTACGCTGGATCGTTGCCGGCAGGGTACTGCTGTAGGAGGTTCAAATAGCCTTGGTTGAGGCCGATATGCAGCGGATCCACCGCTTGAATCTGGGCTGCATTCAAGGTCTCCACGGTGCCATTGGATAGCGGAATGGTGAGTAATCCGTTCTTGAGGTTCTGGCTCGGCACCGCCCGCTCTTGCGCCAGCGAGCTGGCATCAATGCGGCGCTCGTAATTGAAGAAATAGAAAATCCTGTCCTTGATAATCTTGCCACCGAGAGACGCTCCAAATTGGTTCCTGTTCAGCGTCTGGCGATCGATGCCGGCGCGATTGCTGAAGAAATCATTGGCGGCGAAAATGGTGTTGCGATTGTACTCGTAGGCTGATCCGTGCAGCTGATTCGTGCCGCTCTTCGTGATCAAAACCACCTGGCCGCCGGAAGAACGCCCCTCGTTGGCACCTTGTCCGGCCACCGTTACCCGAAACTCCTGCACGGAATCCAGCGGCACGGGGAGTACCGAATTAAATCCAGCCACCGCAGCGGTCCCGTTCGCGTTGCTTCCCTGGGACGTCCCCTTACTGATCGCAATACCTGCGTTCTGGTTATCGTTGACATCCACTCCGTCCAGCGTGATGTTGTTCTGATCCCGGCGTCCCCCCAGCACTTCGCCCGTTGGCGTGACGCCCGGCTGCAGACTCAGCAACTCCACCACGTTTCGAGTCTCAAGCGGCAATTGGCGAATCTGGTTCTCGGTGAATGCATTTCCCACCGAGCCATCTGTCGTATTGATGGTCGTTGCATCCGCTGTAACGTTGACTACATCGGTTGTCTTTCCCACGTCCAGCTGAATATTTAGCGACGCAGGCGTGTTCACCTGAAGCACAACGCCTTCCCGTGTCACCATCGCAAACCCCGGACGTTGCACAATCAGTGCGTACTTCCCAGGCGGCACTTGCGTGAACGAGTAATGCCCCGTCGCATCCGAAAGAGCCTGCCGTTGCGAATCGTTCTCTGCGTTTTTGAGCGTGACTGCCGCCTCGGGGATCGCCCCGCCCGACGTATCGGTGATCTGACCTTGCAGCGAACTACTCGACTGGGCCAACACCACTTGTGGGAAAAAGCAGAGCGCCATGAGCACGGCGCAACATAACGAGACCGGGTTAGACCATCTCTGCATTCGATACTCTCCTGCATGGAATTGAGCTGGCGAAGAATCCGACGCACGTGTTCGGGGGAAAGGACTTCCCTTGCCGCTCGCTGTCGCGGCACTCACTCTTCAAGGAGCGAACTACGAATGTATGGAGAGGGTGGGTACGGGGCGCCGCAGCGCTGAATCTCGATTAGAGATTCCCCCAGAAGTTGGACTATTGTTCCGCACTTCGTCTGACGCAGTCAAGTACTTTTCAAGGATTTAATATTCCAGAACGCCAACAAGTATGGCGACAAGGCTGTAAGTGGTCGTAGCGGTACTGGCAGCCGTTCTTATTCCATGTCTTGGAGGGACGGCTATTAACTCTCACGTCGGGATCCAAGCAATAATTACCTGCCGGAGACACAGGCTTACGGCGCAACCAGATCGCAGTCTGCGGCAGTCAAGCATCGTGGCACAGGCTTTAGCGTGTGAATTCGTTATCGGCGCCGTTAGTTAAGCAATAATGTCGTAAATTACATTTCCAGCAAGGTCCGTCAAACGGAAGTCCCGGCCGCTGTATCGATAAGTCAGCTTCAAATGGTCTATTCCCAAAAGATAAAGAATCGTGGCATGGATGTCGTGAACGTGCACGGGCTTATCGACGGCTTTCCACCCAAAATCATCCGTCGCTCCATAGGTCATTCCGCCCTTAATGCCACCGCCCGCCAGCCACATCGTAAAGCCATGTGGATTGTGGTCTCGGCCATTGTGCGTTTGGCCTCCCATGAAGCCGCTGCCCATCTCCACCACCGGAGTGCGCCCGAATTCCGAGCCGCATACGATCAACGTTTCGTCCAGTAACCCCCGGCTCTTTAGATCGGTAATCAGGGCGGCAAAGGGCTGGTCGGAATCCTTACCTGTCTTCCTGTGAAGTTCAATGTCGAAGTGGTGGTCCCACGGATCGGCCTTCGCGTAATAGACTTGCACCATCCGTACGCCCCGTTCCACCAATCGGGCTGCCGTTAAACACCCTCGCGCCGTGCTCCCTTCTCCGTAGAGTTTCTGAACCGCAGCACTTTCTTTCCGCACATCAAAGACATCCGGCGCCTCGGTCTGCATCCGATACGCCGTTTCCATAGCATTGATCGTGGCCTCCAGTTGCGGATCGCGCACCGCGAGGCCTTGCATGTTCATCTGATCCAGCTTCTCAACCAGGTCCAACTCGCATTTCTGCTGCGCAAGATCGAACTGATCGTTGTGGACGTTGGGGATCAGCTTGAGCGGGTCGAACTCCTTTTCCCGCGTGTTGTCTGAAATGTAAGTACCCTGGTACATCGACGGCAAGAAGGCCGAGTTCCATAACGGTGGTCCGACGGTTGTGGGAACGTCGGGACACATCACCACAAAACCGGGGAGGTTCTTGTTCTCCTGACCCAAGCCGTACGTAATCCACGACCCCATGGATGGCCGCCCCGGCTGGTTCGCGCCGGTGTTCATCATGATCAAGGCCGGCTCGTGATTTGGAATTTCGGTGTGAACCGAGCGCACCACACAGACATCGTCGATCACGCCACCGATATGCGGAAAGATCTCGCTAACCTCAATTCCGCTCTTCCCGTATTTCTTAAACGTAAACGGCGATTGCATCAGCCCGCCGGTCTTGCGTTCATGCTGCAGATCGCCACCCGGCATAGGTTGGCCATTGTATTTGGCAAGCGTGGGCTTCGGATCAAACGTGTCCACTTGCGACATGCCGCCGTTCATGAACAGAAAGATGACGTGCTTGGCCTTGGGCTTGAAATCGGGCTTCGTAATCATCCATGGGTTGCTCGGCGTGCTGACGCCCGCCCTGGCAATGGATTGGCCAATCATGCTTGCAAAGCCCACCATCCCCATGCCGCCTCCCATCCGGCACAGCGCCTCTCGCCGGGTAACTGGTTGTCCTGATGGCTTATGTCGCATCTTGGTCTCTCCCAAATACAACCCTTAATTCAAAAACTCAAACTCATTCGAACTTAGCAGCACCCGGGCGTACTGTTTCAGCGCTGTCGTCGGCTCACCGGCAATCTCGTGGCCCGGCTTCTCCGGGTTTGCCTTCAGGAATTCAACCCCGAGTTGCAATTCCTGGACAGTCGGTTGTCGGCCAAACAGTAGCCGATACAGCTCTTTAATACGTTCCTCATCCGTGCCTTTCGGATAAACCCTCTCGGCCAGCTTCGCAGATTGCGCAAACACAAAGGCATTGTTCATGAAGTACAGCCGCTGCAAAGGAACGTTGGTAGCAAAACGCTGCTCCGCGGTCACGCTCGGATTCGGGAAATCGAAAACCTGCAGGAAGTTATCCAGCCGGAAGCGGCTCACCTTGCAGAACACCGTTCGGCTTGTGTTGTCTTCGCTCCACTCCACCGAGGGCCCGCCGGTCTTCTTCAGATCCAGATCGCCCGCTACAAACAGAACGGAATCGCGAAGTGCTTCGGCATTCAATCGCAGCCGGTTGAACCGCCAGTAATAACGATTATTGGCATCTTGCTCCATGTCCTCGGGATTTCCGTCCGTGCTCAGCTGATAAACCGCCGACAGCATGATTTCCTTTTGCAGCTTCTTCAGGGTCATGCCGTCTTCGGCAAATTTCGCAGCCAAGTACTCAAGTAGCTCCGGGTTCGACGGCTTCTCGCCCATCTTGCCGAAGTTATCCGGTGTGTCAACGATGCCCGTCCCGAAGTGCCATTTCCAAACACGGTTCACAAACACCCGGGAAGCCAAGGGGCTCTGTACAATCTTGTTGGCAAGCTCCAGTCGTCCGCTGCCTTCCATGAACCGGTCGCCCTCCGGGCTCTGCGACAGCACCTGAATGAATCGGCGCGGCACCGGGTCGCCCAGGCTGAACGGGCTCCCGCGCAGGTTCACTTGTAAGTCAACAGCCTTCGTCCGGTCGCCCACGCCGTGCACGAAAGGAAACTCCTTTGGCAAGGCTTTTTTCAAAGCTTCGATCTGCGTGTCGAGCGCCTCAACGTGTTCCTTCCATGTAGTGCCTAGCTGGCGCTCGAGTGAATAGCCATGAAATACGAAGAGGCCCGGCTCCGGCTTGAGTTCATCTCCTTCGTCGAGTGACGCCCTGAAAAGGGACAGATACAGTTTCCCCTGGTCGGTCGGCAGAGCTTTTAGTTCGAGATCACAACCGGGGCAGAACTGATCTTTGGTCTCGAACTCATTCGGTTTTGCATCCCGCATCGTGAACTTAGGCACATCGTTCTTAGCCTTGATGATGTCGTTCTGTTCTGTAATCTTCTTGTTTTCCGCCAGCGTCCGCAGCACCAGCTTCTCAAAGCTGCCGGCCAGGAACTTAGCCTGCGCCTCTGTGCCGCCGCCATTCAAGATCATGGCTTGAAAGTCGTTCAAATACGGATAATGGGTTTGCGGCTTGGAGAAGTACTTCACCCATCGCGCCAGCATCTCAGGATCGACTTTCTCCTCGTCCGCTGCTTCCGCCGGAGTCTGCTTGGGTTTGCCGATCACATGCCACGCAGCCACCATGTACTTTGCCGTCTGGTGCGCCAGAATCTCGCCCAGTTGTTCTCCCGCTGTTTTCTCAAACTCGAACTTCTCGGTTTCGAGATCCTCAATTTGTTTTTCTTTCTCTCGATAAGCCTTTACCTGAGCCTCGGAAACGCGCGGGTATTCGGTGTAAGTTGTGCTGGCGAAAACCCCTCCCAGCGCGTAGTAATCCTTCTGTGAAATTGGATCGTATTTGTGATTGTGGCATCGCGCGCATTGAACGGTTAGGCCCAGAAATCCGCGCGAAACAGCATCTATTCGTTCGTTGCGCTCGTCGGCCCGGCCTTGCACGGGCTCAGCCTGATCCCACAGCCAGGGTGCCTGTCCCAGGAATCCCGTCCCCCCAATCATCTTGTCGCGTGACTTTGGATCAAGCTGGTCTCCGGCAAGCTGCGCTTTCACGAATTGGGAATATGGCATGTCGCTGTTGAAGGCAGCAATCACCCAGTCTCGGTAAACGTAAGCTCCGGTAAATGGCATGTAGCCGCGGCCCTTTGGGTCTAGGCCGCGCACGTCATCTTCGGCGTAGCGGGCGACATCCAGCCAGTGCCTTCCCCACCGCTCGCCATAGCGCGGCGACTGCAGCAGCCTGTCAATCACCTTCGCAAACGCCCCGGCGCTCTTGTCTTTTTCGAAGGCTTCGATCTCGTCGGGCGTTGGTGGTAAGCCCGTCAGATCGATCGTGGCCCGGCGCAGCAGCGTGCGCTTGTCGGCCGCTGGCACCGGCTTTAGACCTTTTTCTTCTAGCTTCGCCAGCACGAACCGATCGATGTCGGTATGCGCCCACTTGCTGTCTTTCACAGCTGGAAGCGCAGGCTTTGCCAAAGGACGGAACGACCAGAACTGCCGCTGCTCGGGCGTGATAACGAATGTTGGTCCGGCTTTCGCAGCCGGCAGCACTTCCTTCGCGGCAGGCCACGGCGCACCCATCTTCACCCACGCCGCCAGGTCCTCAATCTCTTGCGGCTTCAGATGCCCGCCCTTCGGCATCTTCAGCACACCAACCTGTCTCACGGCCTGAATCATCAGGCTCTTGTCCGGATCGCCCACAACAATGGCTGCACCGGTTTCCCCGCCCTTCAGGATGGCGTCGCGCGAATCCACCCGCAATCCGCCCGATTGGGCGTCCGTGTGACAGGCATAGCACTTTTCG
>JBAUOG010000431.1:0-1607 GCA_049579625.1 Bryobacteraceae bacterium | reverse complement strand
CCGAATAACTTATCATGTTATCGAAATTATACAGGTTTTCTGTCTTGATAAAGTCAAAACCGGCTTCATCTATGCGTTGCAGCAGAGCAATGACCTGCGAGTGGCTAATTGTAGCGCCTCGTTTTGGTGCCATGAAACGGCAACGCCAGTGATCGGTACAAAACGTCTCGGGCATACCTTCCGGCCATACTTTTGCGCCGCGATTCGTGATCATTGTCAGATCCAGACCTGCACCACTGACACTTTTGAACGTTTCGCCTAATTCGTCGGCAGTACCATCGTGCCAGTCCAGAAATACATCCACTCCAACGAGATCTTTTCGTTCGTTTGGCTGCTCCATATTAATTGATACAAATTCATGATGCTGTGGCCCGGTCGTATAGTTGACCGCTTTGAGCATATGCGGCTTCTTCCCAAGACGCTCAACAACAGCTTCGGCGAACTCTTTCGTTCCTACTTTCTGCTTGCTGACGCTCTCTACATAGATATCATACGTGTGAATTCCATCTTCGAGAGTGCGAAGCCAGGCATTATGCACTAATGTTGCCACGTCTGTCTGGTCTATGTGAACCAGCATCATTACTGCAGCAAGTAACAGCCCGGATGGATTAGCGAGGTTCTGCCCCGCGCGTCGAGGTGCAGAGCCATGAATAGCCTCGAACATCGCGCAGCGATCGCCTATATTTGCTGACCCTGCCAGGCCAACTGAACCGGCTACTTGAGCTGCAATGTCGGAGAGAATATCACCATAGAGATTGGGAAGCACGATCACATCGAATGCTTCTGGAGTATCAGCAAGTTTGGCCGAGCCAATATCCACGATCCACGTTTCATTTTCAATATCCGGATAGTCTTCCGCGATTTCATTGAAGACTTTATGGAACAAGCCGTCGGTGAGTTTCATAATGTTATCTTTCATGAAACAGGTCACTTTATGGCGGTTATGACTCCTGGCATACTCGAAAGCATAGCGCACGATTTTTTCACTGCCAGGCCTGCTGATGAGTTTTAAACTCTCAACCATATCGTGGGTTTGCCGGTACTCAATGCCAGTGTAAAGATCCTCTTCATTCTCTCGAATAATCACTACATCCATAGTCGGGTGTTACGTTTCGACAAACGGATAATAGGAAACGCAAGGGCGCACATTGGCATACAAGCCAAAGGTTGTGCGTGTCGTAACGTTAAGGCTTTTATATCCACCGCCCTGTGGCGTAGTAATGGGTGCTTTGAGAAATACCTTTGTGCGGCGCAGCGATTCCCATGCGCCAGGCTCCATGCCCGCGTTGATACCGCGCAGATACACCTTCTCACCAACTTCGATTTCTTCAATATCGATACGCGCTCCAGCCGCTTTAATGATGTCAAGGGTGGCGGCCATGATTTCTGGCCCGATGCCATCTCCATATGCTACAGTTATTGGTACATTTTTTGCCATGAATTATTTTCTTCCTGTTCCCTCAAGTGTTCAACTGGTCTTGTTTGTTACGTTTCAGTTTAGCATAGGCAAACTCTTCATACAAGCGTTTTTTATCTGTACCTTTTCCCCAAAATCTGCTATAGTAGCCCATAAGTTCAGTAATGTATGTGCGAAAAATCCGTTTTCA
>JBAUOG010000430.1:0-5903 GCA_049579625.1 Bryobacteraceae bacterium | reverse complement strand
GAGCAGATTTTCCTTTTCGCATTTGATCGGGCTCGGAGTTACGACCTCCGGGCCCGATTCGTTTTGTGAGCCAATGAAAAAACCCGCCGGATACCGTTGAATAGCCGGGCGGGCCTCAAGTTCTTTTTGATCGACTAAGAGAGATTAAGAGGGGTGGTGCCCTCCAGAGGGTGAGGGTCGGTGCTCGACCTCCATCGAGAACGGCACTCCGCGGCGCACTTCCAAGCAAAGGATCTTGCCCTCATCTATGCGGCGGATATACGCGAACAGCTCGACAATCGGCTTCTTCAGTTCGAATTCTGCCGATTCCTCGTAGGCGTCAGTTTCTGCGGCGACGAACTTCAGAAGTTGAACCGTCGTAGGCCACGGGTCGAGTATCAACTCGCCACGATGGATGCGCACCGACTCAATGCGGCCAAACCGGAGCTGGTCAAGAGCCGCAAGGAAACGACGCTCCGAGGGCCGCAGATCCGCGCTCGACATCGGACGGGCTACTTTCCTCGGAATCGGAGCACTGATGGTAGTCATATCGATTCGTTCCTGGAGCAAAAAAAAAGACGCTCCTCGATAGGAGCGCCTCTTCCTGCGTGTTTTGGATTGCTATTGGCTAAGCGGGTGGTTCGGCTCAGGGCCGGTTTGACCCGAGGCTCAGATGAGTTCGAGACGTGTCCAGGGTGGGTGCCCGGCATGGACAGGCATCGCCAGCCCGCACCGATCACGTTGAGTGCATTAAGAGATGATGCGTTCGATCACAGCGCCAACTGGGCCCCAGAAGTTCGAAACGTGTCCAGGGTGGGGAGCCAAAATATCTCCTTTATTTTAAACGTAACCATTTGAGGACTCGCCGTTTGCGGTAGTGCGGCCGGACTCTGTCTATCGAAATCGAATTACCCATATTTACCCGAATTTCCTTATCCATGGACACTGGGGTACCCCCAGTTTCCCCCCAGTGCGTCGCCAATGTTCGCAACGAATGGCCCACGCACTCCGCCGAGACTTCGCGGGCCTGGTAGCTCGACTCGACGCGGCAGAGGCTGCGCGGAAAGCGCGAAAAGCGCGGTAAAGGCAGGCCCGTTGCGCGTCCTAAGTCAGCAGCCGAAAAAAGAGTATGCGCGAAGAGTCTTTACCTCGAAAGAATCTGTTATTCGTCGCGCAACGCAATCACCGGGCCCTGAGAACGCGTTGGTCAGTGTCTTCTGCTCGATTGAGGATGCTGGGCACCAGGACTTGCGAGCCTCTCGACTTCGAGGGATTTCCGCGTTCATGCCCAATAATACTCGCGCCTTATCAGGCTGCGTTAGGAAACACCTTTTCCGCCCACGAGATTAGGTCCTCCAGCACCACAATCTGAGCAGCGCAAAAAAGGCTGCCTCGAAACCCCATCTGCTTCTTTTGTGCTCTGGCATCCGCGAGCCTCTGCAGTATCTCTCTTTTGAATCTTTCACTGTCGTTTGTCAATGGGTCAATGTTCTCCATTTCGGTTTGAGTCGCCATCATAAGTGAAACTTCCTCACCTTCTCGCCGACGAATAATCCGTACAGGCATAAATGACATCAAGATCCACAGGGTTCGACGGCTTCTACAACGCGAGGCCGTGCTCGATCGCGTAGCGTGTGAGTTGCCCGACGGTGCCGAGGTCGAGTTTCTTCATAATGGAGCCTTTGTGGAATTCGGCGGTGCGTGGAGAGATGTTGAGTTGGAAACCGATCTCTTTGGCGCTGCAGCACTGCGCGACGAGCTGCAATACCGCGATTTCACGGTCGCTTAATTTAGCGAGAGGATGAGAGGCCACGTCGTTCTGGACCTCCGGGGAAACATAAGTGGCACCGTTAAGAACCGTCTTAACGGCTTGGACAAGGTCTTTTGCGGCGCAGTTCTTGACAACGAAGGCGGACGCGCCGACCCGGAATGCCTCCCTCATGATCACGCGATTCGCATGCATCGTTAAGAAAACGATTTTGGTGTCCGGCGCCTCTTTTGAGATGATCCGCGCGGCGTCCAACCCACTGAATCCGCGCATCGTTATGTGGAGCAGCACGACCGCCGGCTGGAGCCTCAAGAGCTCCTCGGCAATCAGACTGGCGTCATTAAGCACCCCGACCACGTCAAAATGTGGGGCGAGCAACATGGAGAGTGCTTCGGCGATCAGTGAATGGTCGTCGGCCACGAGGATTCGCGCCTTCAGCGTGTTCGTCGGTTGAAGTGCCCCAGGGAGGGCTGCACTGACCATAACGTCGTCGTTCAACATTTAGGTCCACGACCTTCCCTGGCTTTGCGGAGAGGCTTTTGAGATACCCCAGCGTCTCTAGGAACTAGGGAAATCTCTAGGATTTTTAGGATAGGTTACCAGAGTTTGATATGAGTTGCGCCAGAATTCTCAAGAAAATAGCAGATTTACCTGACTCAATGTCGCATGAGTGCAGTTTGATTGGGACTGAGCGGTCTCCGCCGATAAAAGAGACAGTCGAGGCTGAGGCGTCCGCCAAGCCTGCGCGAAAGCATCCGAACTGCAGCGACTGTGCCTGGTGACGCCGCTTCAGCCGGTGTTCCTGGCTGTCTGGACGCGATCGCGCCTCAAACATTCGAAGCTGACGCTCCAGGTCCATGTTGTGATACGCTTTCTCCAGACCCGCACTGGTGCTCCTTATCCGCGCACTAGTCAATAACGGAGCGCCCTTGGACCCTTGTATTGGGGCCCGAGGGCGTTTCTACTTTGGGCTAATGCCAGCTGATCTGGCTGGTGCTTTTACGCTGGCAGCTAAGTGACATTTCTTGATCGGGAATGGTACGATTCCAAAATGGAGTGTACTGAACGCGAGCGCCTCTGGGATGAATATCATCGATCGAAAAACGCTCTGTCTGCCTCGATCTACGCCTCCCTCGGGACTTACGTGGAAGCTCGGTTCGCCACGGAGTCTGCGGGAGCGGAAGCGGCCAGCGCATCCTACATCTTGGCCCGTCGCGCGTGGATAATTCACATCGCAGAACATGGATGCTGCCGTCATTCTGATCAACGCCCCGGTTTGATCGGTGAAATGAGGAGGGCTTCATGAGCGATATCCTTTCCGCCGCAACCCTAAGTCCAGTCGGCTACTACGAAGCCGGGGACATCGGCGCGAAGCAGTACTTCGTCACGGACATTCCGGGCGATCGGTTGAGTCATGTGATTTACGCCTTCGCCGAGGTGACTTCGAGGGGCGACTGCGTCTCCGTGCGCAAACGTCCGCCAAAGGATTGACGCACGCGGCGACGAGACCCCAGCCTACGTGGCATGGTTGTGCCACACGGCCAGGGGGTGTGCGAAAAGCGCGGAAAGGGGCCGGGAAGTAGGCCTTCCTAAACCGCGTCACACAAGCCTAGACGAAGACAATGTTCAACGGATCGATCGAGTAGCCTTCGTCCGTCGCAGTTTTGACCGCGGCACCGCGCAGCGTGTCCTCATCCGCATTTCTGGACTCGTGGCAAAGACGGCGAATCACTTCCTCGCCCACTTGGATGCGAATCAGCCACCGGTTGTTTTGTTCATCACGGGAGACTTCGACGCGGTCTGCATTCATGTCTTAAAGGATGGCAGACTGCTTCTGGTCTTGCATAGCGCTTCATGAAGGGACTCGACCAAGCGCGCTGGGACGAGAGGTTTGAGCTACCTCGGTGCCGCCGTTCTGGCATAGAATCATAGTTAAGAGGCTCGGTTCGCCAGGCCAGCGCAAAGCGCACCCTCCGAAAGGCACCTCCAATCTGACCCATCGGAAGGTGACGTGTGCTCACGCAGCAAGCGTCGGCTCAAACCCACCAAGTTCAGATCTGGCCCATCGACCGGCTAGTCTTCTACGCACTCAACCCGCGCAAGAACGATTCGGTCGTGGATCGCATGTGCAGCAGCATCCGCGAGTTCGGCTTCAAGATCCCGGTGCTCGCCCGCAGCGACGGTGAAGTTGTTGATGGTCACTTGCGCCTCAAAGCTGCACAGAAGCTGCGGATTACCGAAGTACCCGTCATCCTCTGCGACGAATGGTCTGCGGCGCAAGTGAAGGCATTCCGGTTGATGGTGAATCGCTCGGTAACGTGGGCCCAATGGGACGACGAGCTATTGGCTCTGGAGTTGCAAGAGCTCAACGAGGCAGACTTCGATCTGAGCCTCACCGGATTCGACCCGAAGGAAATCGATGATCTCCTGCTCGATCCTGGTGACGACGATCAAGCGAACGCAGCGCCGCCACTGCCCGAGAAGCCAGTATCACGGCTTGGCGACCTGTGGCTCTGCGGACCGCACCGGGTGCTGTGCGGGGACGCAACCAGCCCGGAGGATATGGCGACGTTGCTTGGCGACCACAAGCCATCTCTCCTGGTCACGGACCCGCCGTACGGGCTCGAGCTGGATTCGGAGTGGCGCGATCGCGCAGGCCTGAACGGCTGCGGGCCTGCCGAGGCCAGCTACATGAAGCATCGGACGGAGGCCCACACTGAGACGACCATCTCCGGTGACACGCGCGCGGATTGGTCCGAAGCTTTCGAACTCGTGCCGAGCCTGCAGATCGCTTACGTCTGGCATGCTTCGGTGTTCACTCGTGAAGTGCTGAACGGACTCCTGCGCATCGGCTTTCTGTATCCGCAGCAGATCATCTGGAACAAAGGGCGCACGGTCCTGACCCGGACCCACTATTGGTATCAGCACGAGCCTTGCTGGTACGTGCGCAAGAAGAACGCGCCTTGGTTCGGCAAAGCCGGTGAGAACTCCACGATCTGGGACTCTGCCTCGCCGAAGTTCATCATGGGCGGCTCAGACGAAGAAAAGTTCGACCATCCTACCCAAAAGCCGGTCGATCTCATGCGCAAGCCTATCCTGAACCACACCAAGCGAGGCGAACTGGTCTATGAGCCGTTCCTTGGCAGCGGAACGACCTTGGCCGCCGCCGAACTGACGGAGCGCGTTTGCTTAGGAATCGAGTTGGACCCGAAGTATGTAGACGTGATTGTCCAACGCTGGCAGACGCTGTCCGGCAAGAAAGCCACGCTCGAAGGCGACGGTCGCACATTTGAAGTGCTGGCTGCGGAGCGCATTAGAGGAGCCGCATGAATTGCGCGCTGCCGCCGCGAGATCACGCCCATCGAAACGCTGCTGCGGAATGGGCATCCAGATCTGCAAGGACTATGCCGAGCTCTGGCGGACTGGTCAGGGGAACTTCGGCGGATCGAGCGAGAACTAGGCCTGAGGGCCGTCGCGCGCTAGGCTTCGATCACGCATGCCACTCGGAACTCGCCGTCGGTGCAGCGGGCCCAGAGCTTATAAGAGTACGGACAGAGCCCAGGATCCTCGTCACGCTCGAGGCGCTCGCGTCTACGGCGAAGGTCGTCTGCCGCGAGTTCTTTCGCTTCGTTGATCGTGCTGACGTTGGCGACCGGCTCGTAGTGGCCTTCCTCGTCCTCGGCGATCAGCAGGGCCAGGCCCAGGTCGGTGTCGTTCTCGAGCGGGATTGCAAACCCGTTATTGGTCGTGTGCTTCTCAGTGGTTATGGTCATCGTAGTCACATTGATCGCTCTTCGGTTGGCAAAAAGCAACACAATAATCGTTCTGAAAGACAAGCGAGTAAAACGACAAAGCCCGCCGCAGCCGGAGCCGGGCGGGCTAGTCGGGTCAGCAGAGGCCGTTTAGGAAGAGATGCGATACGTGCGCTCTCCTCCCTCGGGCTTGAACGACTCGACGGTGAATCCGGCCTTCTTCATCGCGCCCGCCATGAACCCGCGCACGGTGTGTTTTTGCCACCCCATGGAGGCCATGACTTACGCTTCACACTGCACCTCGCTCGGACGGATTGAGGGATTCTCGTTGACCAAACGTCTTTTCGATAATCTCACGCCTTTGTTTTTCTGTGGTGGATTGGGCCCGGGATCCTCGTAGAGAT
>JBAUOG010000429.1:0-4601 GCA_049579625.1 Bryobacteraceae bacterium | reverse complement strand
CATCTGACGTTTGCCAAACCGCCGCCCTCGGCGTGAATTGAACGCGAGGCCGAGCCGCTGCTTGAACGGCCCTTCGCGGTCCATCCAACGGGTCATGTCGATCGGGAGTGCGTTCCGCAAGTCCTCCGCGCGATCGGTCAGGACGGACTGGCGCACCAGTTCCTCGTAGGTTTTCTCGTTGAGCCGCTCCCACAGTTCCGCGACAGTGAACGCCGCCCCCTGGAACGCATCCTCGATCGCCTCCAGGAATGTCTCCCAATCGGTCCGTTCAATATCGGATTGCTCAAACAGCTGTTCGCTGTTGGCCAGGAACCCTTCGACGTGGGCGTATTCCAGGATTCCGGCAACAACTTCGGTCCATCTTTCGAAACTACCCACAGGCGGAACCGATGACTTGGGTTGGCCGGCCGCAAACCAAGCGCGGGCCAGCGTCAACATGGCGATGAGTAAATCCCTGCGGTGCTCGACGAGATATTCTTTGAGCCGCTCATGCTTGAAACCGGTGCGCCGGAAGGGATCGGAGCAGCCGGCGTCCATGCGAATCCAGTAGCATCGCCGCGCCATGTCACCACCGAGTTGCAGGTTGTTGCCCGTAGCGATCCAGGAACAACGAACTGGCACCGAGACGGTCTGCGATTTGCCCAGCAACCGATCCCGGTGCATTTCTCCGGTGATGACCTTGGCGAGATCGCCCCAGTTCACCGTCGTCATGACGTTGTCGATGATCACCAGCGGCGGTGCCTCGATCAGGATGCTCGTCAACTGTTTTCGCCATTCTTCGGGTTCGGCCGGCGCGGACATCAACTCCGCGGCGCGCCCGGTGAGAATGATGGCGATCACTTCGGCGAGCAGCGTCTTGCCCGTCCCTTGGGTGGTTGCATCAAAGAGCGCCAGCGGAACGGGCCCGCTGATGATATGGCGGCAGACAGACGTCAGCATCGCGCCGACGGCATTGGCATAGCTCGACTGATCGACGAATGGGAACTCGCCGATCGCGTCGCGAATCACCTCGAGGGCAACCTCGATGTGGTCGCTGCGTGGCTGCTCGGGCACCTCGATGTTTTCCAAGCCCGGGGAGGGAACGAGATACAGGCGGCTGGCGGCGTCATACCCCGGCTGGGCGAGTACCGTGCCATCAGGCCGTAACGTGGGCGCCTCAACAACCGCCTCGAGTACAGGAAAGCTCCAACTGGCAGGATTGCGCGTCTGGATATTCTTGGCTACGTCCAACGGAGGTGGCACCTCCTTCCGCACACCGCGCGCGGACAATTCGTAGAAATCGGCGGCCTGTGCCAGGTAATGGCGCAGCTTTGTCTCGTCAAAGTCGGCGATGAAGGGACGGCCCAGTTCCGTGGCTTCAATGCACGTGATACGACAGGCCCGCACAAATAGCTGGGGCGGCGTGTTGGATGATCTCAGCGCGTTGAAGCCTTCCTGACAAATTGTGCGAAACGGGCGATCATTGACCTGGATCTGAGGAATGGCGGGCGATGCCTGGGCCATACTTGCTCGAGGCGGCGGGCTTGGTGTGCTCCCATCATTGGATACGTCCTGGCCGGCGACAACCGATGCCTGGGAGATGGCTTCGTCGATGGCGTCGCGCGTACCGCCGCGCGCAATCCAATCCGACACATCCTTGCCGACCGGGATTTGAACGATCCGCAGTTCCCTGACACGATGCCGAATCGCATGGAAGACGATTTCGGCGTGCTTCTTCCCGGGCGTGTCGTTGTCGGGGAGAATGACAACTCGCTTCCTCTCGAGGCTCTCGGTGTAGTTCTTTAGCCACTTGCCCGCGTGGTTGCATGCCCCACCCGGATTGCAGGTCGCGACGAAGCCGAGCTTCTCCAGGCTCTCGACATCCCTCTCCCCCTCGACCACCAACACCTGCTCGGCGGCCGCCACCTTGGGCAGGCGGTACAACACCCGGCTGATGCCTTTGATGTTGTACTCCCAGGAGATCCCAGCGCTGGTTCCATCCATCTTGACGACGCGCCGCCGCTGTCGAAACGTCTTCGGCTCGTACCTTACAACCTGGAACAGGAACTCGCCATTGGCGTCGGTGTAGTCATACGTGGCGACCTCCCTCAATTTCGCCGGTCCCCGGCTTAGCCGCGCCACGATATAGTTCACCTCCTGGCGGCATTCTTTCCACGGGCGCCCGGTCAGTTCCTGTTCGAGTTGCAGGATGTTCCACCCACGGCCACACTGCGAGTGGCAGTACGCAAGCCCGTTCTCAGGGTTCACAGCAAAGTTGGCGTCGTCGCCTTGATGAACGGGGCATGGACCGCGCCACTCCGGCCCCGCCTGCTTCAAGTCCGGAAACCGCGTCCGGTAGTAACTCGCGACCTCGGATGAGTTGAAATCGGGGGCCCTCATTCCGGCCTCCGCGCCTCATGCAGCAGGAAAGACAGAAACATGTTTCGCCTATCCACCTGCTGCTTGAGCGCGCAGTTTTTGATTCCCCAGTGATCGCCGAGGAGGATGACGGCCTTCTGGCCGCGTGTCACCGCTGTGTACAGCAGATTTCGGTGGTGCATGAAGGAGTGCGATTTGTGGATAATTACGATGGCGCACGGAAACTCGGAGCCCTGCATCTTGTGAATTGAAAGCGGACGAACTTTCCATCTCCGTGCGGAGCTGCCCTGCTGAGAAGTTGGCGCCGGCGTGGTACACCGCCTGCACCACGCCGTAAATACTCCCCGCTGGAGAAGCTACTTCTTTTCGAACCATTGGCTCCTCCTATCCGCCGCGCCCAGCAGGTAGCCTTCGACGAACCGGCAGGCGATCTACTTGTTGGAGCAGAAGAACACCGGAATGCCGAAATCCACTGCGACGGCAAGAGCGCTTCACAGGTCCGCGTGGCGATGAGCATCGCCCCGATAGCGACCCGCCAGGACTTCGCCTAAATCGGCCTCGATAACAACGCATGCCCGGACGTAGCGCTCCAGACGCCGGAGTTCGCGGTGAAAGCAACCGCGCGCTCGAATGGTGCCGACGGAGCGGTCGAGTGTCTTACGCTCCACAGCGACCATCTGCCCCAGACCGGCCACCGAGTAATCCCCGGCAGGAAGTGCGCGCCGAACCGCGCTCACCAGCCCAGGGATGAAACCCATAGGGCTCCTGCTCGCGGGTGTCGATGATGAACGTGACCGGCGACCCATCACAACGGGAAAAAGGGATCTCTGGGTTCGCCCTGATTCCGGTTCGTGCTGGCGGCGGTCTCGATCCTCCGGTTGAAGTAGATGTTCTCGTTGTTGCCCTTTGTCTTCTTAGTGACCTCCAGCTTCACGTCAAGCAGTTTGTCCAGGTGCTTCGGAAGTTCCGACAACTTGTCGAGGTCGAGCCCGCAGAGATGCAGGTCCGTCTTCACGTACTTGAGCGTGTTGCGCGTGAAGACGATGTTGCGCCAGAGGAGCCGGTTCGCGAAGGGGGGCGCCATGATGCGCAGTGTCCACTTCAACATCTCTTTGCAGGTCGAGGACTGGGTCAATTCCACTTTCTCGACCGCCACCTGATATTTGCCATCAGGGACACTCTCGAAGTCGCCCTGCTCCGCGATTGCTTCACTCTGGAAATCGTCGTCAAACTGTGCCAAATCAATTGATTGCTTACCCATTGGGTTTCTCCTTTTTTGGAATGACTACTTGCTTGCCGCCGCCCGGAGCGGGTTGCCCGCTAGGACCGGCTTGGCGGCGGACTTCACGGTGGTTGCCGCATTGAAAGCTTCGAGGAAACTGGAAAAATCGAGGTCGAGGGTCTCGGGCAGCCGACCCGTGCGGGCGCCGGCCTCGTAGGAGAGACTCGGCTTCGTTCGAATCACCCGGCGGACCGTTGGCTCGCCGTCGCCGCCTGTCTGGGCCTCCGGTCGCAGAACAGCACCATGTCAGCCATGCCCAACACGATCTTGCGGGCCTTGTCTGGCAGCGTCGGGACATCTTCCCGCTCGTCGACGCCTAGCCGGCAGCGGCGACCAAAAGCGTTCGCCTTCCACCCGGCCAGGTCCTGGACGACAGGGAGTGCCTGATCAAGCGTGAGATCAACCACGGCGGCCTCCCTGGAGTTCGATCTCCATGTAGAAGGGCAACCCGTGCCGCACGGCGAGAATACGGATCTCGCCATTGTCAATCGCTCGCACGTACTCGAATAACTCGCTTATCTGGCGCTTCATTTCGGACGCGTTCGATGGTGTTTGACAAGACGCCTCTTCTGCGCCGAACTTTATCGCCTCTACCGTTGTCGGCCACGGGTCGAGCACCAATTCGCCGCGCTGTATTTTCAGAGATTCGAAGCGGCCAAAGCGTAGTTGCTCAAGAGCGAAAAGGAAACGGCGTTCTGAGAGCCGCAGGTCGCCGCGGGATATTGGACGGGCCACTTTTCTCGCGATCGCAGTATCGAAGTGAGTCATATCGAGTCGTACTGGAGCCAAGAAAGGAGTCATCACTGGAGCACGGGGCGTGGCCCTAGGGATCCGTTCGAAGCTGAAGCTAGCGCGGATGAGTTCGAGACGTGTCCAAGGTGGGTGCCCGGAGCGGATAAACGTCGTCAGCCCGCACCAATCACGCTGAAAGCCTTAAGAGATGATGTGTTCGATCACAGGG
>JBAUOG010000428.1:0-5913 GCA_049579625.1 Bryobacteraceae bacterium | reverse complement strand
CCCTTCCTCAGCTCCGGCTTTGTCGATTGGTATGTTGACCCGGGCACTTACAAAATGCCTTATTCAAACCAATGGGACGTCAGCCTGGAGCAGGGGCTGGGCAAAGATATCATTCTCGATCTGGCTTATGTAGGCTCCCATGACGGCCAATTAAACCAGGGCAGCCAGGGCAATACGTCGGTCTCGCCAGGGACCACTTCCACTGAGGCGCAACGCCGTCCGTATCCCTACATTCCCCCCACCTTCTATGACAAGAGCGTCGGTCAGTCGAAATACAACGCGTTCCAGTTCCGGCTGCAGCAGCGCGAAAGCCACGGACTCTCGTACATCATTTCCTACACCTATTCGAAGTCGATCGACACCGGCTGTTCAGGTTCCTTTGGCGCGGAGGGTTGCGAGATCCAATACGTTTACCACTACGAGAACGACCGCAGCGTCTCAGGATTTAACTTGCCGAATATCTTTTCGGGAAGCTTCGTTTACAACATCCCGGTTGGCAAAGGCCAGTCATTTAGCACTCACAACAGCTTTGCCGATTACATCCTCGGCAACTGGCAGATCAGCGGTATTCTTAGTCTGCATTCCGGGACGCCTTTCGACGTAACGATGGCCAATGGAGATACCTCCGGGACGGGCAACAACGTGACTCGGGCAAACCTCCTGATGACCAACCCCTATCTGTCGGGTCAGGGGCCGCTGAATTACCTGAATCCGGCGGCATTCGCCAGCCCAACCGTGGCAACGGCAACCCAGGTGGGGGCCTTCGGAGACTTGGGGCGCAATAGCCTTCACACCGATTCCTATCATAATTTTGATATGTCCCTGACGCGGATCTTCCCTATCAAAGAGCGAGCCAACCTTCAGTTCCGCTGTGACTTCTTTAACCTCACCAACTCCGTCATATTTGGCGGTCCACAAAGCACGTTGGGCAATCCAAACTTCGGGGTAATAACCGGCGTCGCAAACGTCTCGCGCGAGATTCAGTTCGCGATGAAGCTCACGATGTGAGTCTAGCAATCTGATTCTTCCAGGCGGCAGGCTCTGTTTCTGTTGAAGCAGAGCCTGCCTGCTCCACTGACGACGAATCCAATCATACGGGCGAGCCGTCCGCCGCACCTTCCGAGCCGCGATCGCACTCGCGGGGTCGGCGACTGGCTCTACGGCGTTACTTGCTCTGCCTCTGAGTCCGCGTCTGGGCAATGATATCGAGGGCCGCTTGAACGTCAGGATCCTGCGGTTTGAGTGACTTGGCGATCAGAAGATCCTTCTCGCCGCTGTCGATGTCGCCGGACTTGCACTCGATTAAGCCCAAGTCCTTGTGCAGATCCGCTTTCGATTGGCATTCGCCACACTGCTTGAGTGCGTCCAGAAACTGGGAAATGGCCTGTGAGTAATCTCCTCGATTTGCCGACGCAATCGCGAAATTGCCCAACGTATCTGCCTGCGTTGAGAGCTCCTTTTGCTTCTGCAGATCTGCGAACCGTTCACGATATTCCTTCGCTCTGGCCGGATCTGTTTTCAGCAGGGCCCGCGACAGGTTATACAAGGCTTCAGTGGCGTTCGGGTCAATCTTGACCGCGGTCTGCCATGCATCCATAGCCTCTTTCATCTTGTTGAGTTTCTGGTAACTCTGCCCCAGCAGGAACCATGCGTCAGCATTACGCGGCTGCAGGACGCTCAGCTTTCCAAGCGCGTCGGCGGCTTCTTGATAGTGAGTCAGTTTGCTCTCAGTCAAGCCCAGGAAGTACAGAGAGCCAGGGTACGACGGCGCCAGCCGGCAGGCCGTCTGCAGTTCAGTCACAGCCTCGTCATAGTGGCGCAAATCGTAATATGCCCGGCCCAGGTTGTAGTGCGCCGCAGCGCTTTGCGGGGCTAGCTTGACCGCTTTGGCGAACTCAGCAAGCGCCACATCACTCCGATAGTTATCTGCCAGCGCGATTCCCAGGTTCAGATGAGCCTCCGACGAGTTGGGTTGCAGATCGACGACTTGTTGCAGAATGACAACACTATCCTTTGGCTTTCCTAGTTTCTTCTGCAGCATCCCGAGCGCCGTTAGCGCTTTCGCGTTCTTCGGGTCAATCTGGAGAGTCTTCTCCAGATCGCGGGCCGCATCTGCGTAGCGAGACTCGCTTGCCTCAATCAATCCGAGATTCAAGAAGGCTTCAGTCAGACGGGGGTTATTTTCGGTCGCCTTGTGAAGCAGCGCTTCGGCTTCCTGAAGACGGCCCGTTCGCCCGTATAGTGCTCCCAGGTTGCTCTGAGCATCGGCAAACTGAGGGTCTTCTTCAATCGCCCTTTTGAAGTGCTGTTCGGCTTCGGCCGTTTTGCCATCCATGGCGTCCAGCAGACCCAACTGGTTCTGCGCGAGCGATAGGCTGGGATCGAGCGAAATTGCTTTTTCCAGTGCCTGGCGCTCTTCCGCCCTGTTGCCCATTTGATCCAGTGCAATGGAGAGGTTGAACCACGTTCGGGCGTGGTTGGGATCGTGTTTCAGTGCCTCGCGGTATTTCGCGGCCGCTTGCGCAGGGTCACCCTGCAATAGCAGCTGGTTTGCCCCGCTCCCAGTGGCCTCGGCAATATTCTCTTCCACGCTCTGTTGCTTCGAGTTGCGAAAGATTTCGAGTTCTTTCTGTGCTTCCTCGATCCGGTTCAGTGTCTTCAAAACACCTGCGAGCTGAAAGTGAGCCTCAGCCGAGTCGGGCCGCAGTTCCAGTGCCTTTCGCAGGTGTGGAAGCGCCTCTTCAGGCCTTCCTTCATGCGCCAGCACGAAACCCAACTGGTATTGCAAACCATATTCGGAGGGGTTTTTCCCTGCCGCAAGGCTCAGTTCGCGTTCCGCCTCCTCATAACGGCCGAGGCCGCGGTAAACGCTCCCGAGCATATAGTGGCCTTCCCAGTCGGCCGGCTTACGCTTCACATACTCCCCGGACACGGGAAGTGCGTCTTGATAATTGGCAATCGTGGTGTAAGCCTTCACCAAGGCCAAGCGGGTTACGTCGTTGTCTGGCTCCAGCTTCAGCGCAGCCGAGTACTCGTCTGCCGCTTCGCGAAACCGTTTGTCGTCCGCGTAGATCGTTGCGAGATTGAAGTGGGCAATCGTGAGATTGGGATTGGCCTGAATCAGACTCGTAAGAATCTCGACCGCACGATTCGAATCCTTGTTTTGTGCGTAACCGACAGCCAGTTCTACCTGGATGTCCGGATCGTTCGGAGCCAGCCTCGCTGCCTCTGTCCATTTCTCGATGGCGGGCGCAAACCGGCGTTGGGCCGCGTACGCCTGCGCGAGGTGATCCAGCAAATAAGGCGAATGCGAATCAATGGCAAGCGCGGCCCCAAATTGTGCTTCGGCCTCGTCCAATTGGCCAGATTCTTGTAATGCGACACCCAACGCCCCATGCGCTGGAGCATCGGCGGGCTTCAATTTCACGGCTATGCGAAATTCGGACACGGCCCGTTGCGGCTGGTTGTTTTGTAACAGAGCAAGGCCGAGGTTGAAATGGCTGGGAAACGAGGCCTTATCCAACCTCGTCGCCTCGGTGAAGGCAGCCACCGCGCAGGCTGGCTGTTGGTGCTCTCCGAACCAGCCGCCCAGCGCATTGTAGGCCTCGGCAGTCGGCGCGGCCTTGATCTGCCGATCGAGATCGGGCGGACGATTACATTCCGCAGCGAGAAAGGGTTGCGCGAGACAGAGCGTAAGCGGAAACAAAGACCGCGGATACCACATTTACTTTGAAACCCGGGCGAGGAGGGTACGCATCAGACTGTCTTCTGGAAACAGTCCAACATACTCTTCCATTGCGTGTCGAGCCTCAGTGTACCGCTTCAGATTTGTGTACTCAAGAATCAGGTTCTTGCGCAATTCCCGGCGATAGGGATCCATTTCCATTCCCTTTAAAAAGGCGGCGATAGCCTCGTCGCCCCGGCCCAAATTCGCCAAAGCTCTGCCCATATCCTCATAGACCACCGCTTCGCCAAGCTGTATACCGACTGCTGAATGAGCCAAAGCCTCTTCGTTCTTACCCTCCGCGAGTGCCTGGTGTGCCAGGGCGGCCTGGACATAGGGACTGTTACGTTCGGAATGGCTCAACTGGTCGAGCAGCGAGAGGTACCGGCGCTGATACTCGGGTGACTGGCCGGCCAAATCGTTATACGCTCGCAACCGTGTGATGTCAGATAGCGGCCTTTCGCTGCCCTCAGGTTGGTTAACGATCAAAAGATCGCTGCCCGAAACCGGCTTCCAGGGTGGCAGCGGCTCGTTGGGGCGGGCAGGGATCCGGTGGTTAGTGAGGGCCGAGTGCGAGATCACCGCGATGCTGCGCTTGGGCATGTGGCATTCTATGCAGCTATCTGACCGGGTCTGCTGGCGGACGGTCAAAGCCACTTTACAGCTCTGCTCGGTGTGGCAGATGAAGCACTTCGCCCGGAAATAGGTTGAAGCCTCGCCAACTGCTGGTTGAACGTGGGGGTCGTGACAGGTGAGACAACTCAGTTTGCCGCCGCTCTTAAGAAAGCAGCGGCTGGCTTGCATGGAGGCATTGTGCTCCAACAGATCCTGCTCTCGCCGCCCTTCGCTATCGGGGGGAACTTTCAAGATGGCAACCGTGTCGATTAGCCATTGTCCGGGGCGGAAGTCCTGGTAGGTCTTTCCGGGTTGCAACACCCGGGCGTCACCGCGTTGGTGGCAGGCCATGCAGATGTTTTCAGCGAGTCTCGGAGGCAGTTTCGCTGGGTTGACAATGGTGCCGCGGCCCTTTGGATCGTTCGCGTGGGTCTCGCCCGGACCGTGACAATTCTCACACCCGATCGCTAGCTCCTGGAACGGAGGATCGCGGTAAGCGCCGGGATGATCCAAGACCGGCTCTGCGCGGCCACTGTGGCAAAGGATGCATCCCTCCGGGGCGGAACGGGAAAAACCATAGTCTCCGTATTCATAGCCGGGAGACAAACCCCACTTGTTTGCTTTCGAGTAGTACGATAGGGGCGCTTCAAACAGGTAGTTGCCGCGGCGGACAAGGAAAGTCACACCGTTGGCTCCGGAACCCACGGCGTAGTCCAATTGGTGTTCGTCGACAAAAACGTTGGGCTCACTCTCGCTCTGGCGCCAGCCCGTTCGATCACCAAATACCCGCAGGGTTTGATTACTTCCCGGCACAGATACAGTTGCCTCGGTGGGGAAACTGGCCCTATCCAGATCGGCCGCCGGACGCATCGAGCGCCCCATGTTGGTCTTTGTGAAGGAGCGGTAAATCTGCTCGTGGCAGCCGTAGCAGGCTTTGGAGCCTACATAACGCGCCGTAGGCGGCGCCGCCAGAGCGCTAGTTGCGATTGCCAGCCACGGCAAGAACGAGCAGCAGCTTAGTCTTGCCATTGTTCCAACGGACGTTGATTATATCTAAGGTTCGGCGAACCTCTCATGGTGTCTGCTCATGGGCGACGAAGATCTCATCGGCTTTGAGCTTCTGGTATCGGTCCACGATTCCGCTGGGCCAGTCGATTTCAAGGTCTTTGACAAGGGTGGACTTCCCCAGGCCGAAATACACGCGCTTGTCACTGGCGGACAAATAGCTTGACCCGGTCGTCACGATGGCAAACTGTTGCTTGCCATCATCTGTTACAAGCCGCACTTGGGCCCCGATCCCGTCCCGGTTGCTCTTGGTGCCAACGGTGTTGACAATGAGCCAATGGTTGTTGTTTCCGGTGTTCCTCAAAACCACCGCAGGAAGATCGTTGCAATTTAGGACGATGTCCACAAAGCCGTCATTGTTGAAATCGCCAAACGCGGCGCCTCGCGCCGGCAGTGGGCGGTGGAACACGTCACCGCTTTGATTGGAAACGTCGACAAATTTGTTCGCTACATTCCGGAGCAGCATGGGAGGCTCCCGAAACCGCACGTCGGGCTGTGTCATTTCGATG
>JBAUOG010000427.1:0-7723 GCA_049579625.1 Bryobacteraceae bacterium | reverse complement strand
TCCGGCAGCTGCGCGAATTGGGCGGTGATTTTAACCGCGTTCTTGGGGTCGTTCAAGTAGGACGAGACATTGACGGCCACCGGCGCATGTGTCTGTTCACTGATGGTCATGGTCACCGAGTCACCCTGCTTGATGTAGTTCTTGATGATGAGGCTGATGGTGCCGTTGCCTGGTTGCATCGAGATGTTGCCCGCCGATTTGGCTTGCATCAACGCCTCTGGATTAGGCGACGTGTACTGCTTGGCCAAGGCGCCGATTTGCTGACCGTACTGTTCGAATTCCTGCGTCTCATGTTGAACGGCGCGCTCTTTCAGACGGCCGCCACTAGGGGCAGCAGCCTTCTGGTCATTGAGCAACGTCTTCTGCTGCGTCCCGTTTACCATCTGAACCTGGTAGACCTTGGTGTCCTTCGTCGAACCCTTGATGGCGATGGTTTCGGTTTCTTGCCAGGTGTATTGGGCAAGCTTCGCCTTGTTGGCATCCTGCCCTTGTTTGATGGCCATCAGCTTTTGGACCATCGCCGGGTCTTGTGCGGCTGCGGGCGCGGTTGTCAGCAGAGCTGCGGTTAAGGTCGCGGCCAAAGCAAGGGCCGTTGTTTTGTATCTAGGCATTTTCATCATCATTTCTGTCCTCTTTCGAAATTTGAAACTCTATCTTCGGCAAAAATCATCGAGCATTCATTACCAGCGGAAGCTTGTACCGACCATCGCTTATGGAACGTAGGTGCAGGCGGTGTCGTAGCCGCAGCCCTGGTAGGTGTTCTGGAACTCATCCTGCGTCACGTACGCGAGGTGGGCCGGCGCCGGCGGCGAGACCTTCAGATCCTTGTCGAGCACCTTCGTCCGGAACGTCCAGCCCTGCGGGAGCTCCTTGAATTGGGAGCCAAGATCCTTGAGGTTCTTTTCCGTCTCGCCCTTGTAGACGAAGTTGGTCCAGGACTGCATGACCAAGACCTTCCCATCGCCCATGTCGAGGAGATAAACCTGAGTTCCCTTCTTGTACAGGTACGCGTTGTTGCGATGGATCTGGCCGGGATGGTAGTGGCCCTGCCCGACTGCCGCTTTCATCGCTTCCACGGGTACGACACCCATCCAAGCCATCTTGACCGGTCCGAATTTGCGCTCATCGCCGACTTCATAGACCCAGAATTCATCCCATGTCCAATGGCGGCTGGGATTCAGGAAAACATCCAATGCGCCCGTTTCCTTGATGATCTGCGCTTTGTTCTTTACGATCTCCGCGAACTGTTCCGGGGTGCAGTGGTCGATGCCGGTCGGATTGTAGAAGTTTGCGACGGCATTTTGCGGCGAGGTGCCAACAAAGGGGGCAACCTCGCAGAACTCATAATTGGGCCCCTTCGCGTGGAGCTTCTTGCCCGGGACGATGTGCAGCTTGGCCTGGGAGGCCATGTTCTCCTCGAGGGTCTGGGCGAAGGCGGCGCTGCTGAGCAGCACCACCGCCGAAATGGCACCCGGAACCCCAAACCGCCGAACTCTCTTAACTAGAAACTTCATGTAACTCTCCTTTGACTGTCAGTCATGCCCGAGTTATCTCGGGGTTGGAGTTGCGGTAAGAACAGTACATCCACGGCGAACTCATTGGGCCTTCATTACCGGCGGAAGCTTATAGGTGTTATCAAGCACCGCTTGCGTTGGCCAGAAAATTCGTACTGTCAAATTGAATAGCCCACTCGGGGGCGTAGGCAGCCAGTTGGCTTCCTTGTCCGCGCCCGGCGAACTCGACTGGATGTACATATCGAGCGAACCATCGGGGTTGTACTTCATCGGCATCCAGGCGGCCAGGTTATAGCGGTTGATGGCGTTGGGCACGTAGTAGCCTTGCGAGTCGTACATGGACAACGACCAAGTAGCGTTGTTGGGCGGTAGTTGGCTCTTGTCGAAGTGCAGGACATAGCGGTTGGCGGCATTCAGCGGGTGGTTATCGCCGTCGTCAAACGCGGTTGGGTAGACCACGTCCACAGGGAGGATCCCGCCCAAACCAATCAACGCGATGCCGGCGCGCGTTTGGTAATCGGTGCCATAGTTGGCAAAGTCCTTGGGAATCACAATCCAGCCCTGGTCGGTTTTCAGCTTAGTAACGCCCTTCTGCAAGATCTCGAACGCGCCCATCGCGCGCTGCAATCCCTTCGCCGTGCCCGAATCGATCTTGCTGATGTCGAAATCCTGCCCAGGGACGATGCCGAGCTTCTTCAGCTTCTCGACCGTGGGTGCGTCGGCGGGGGCCGGCGGGTTGTCTTTCATCAGCCGGGCGAGCCGTCCGAAGAAACCGCCCGCGTCCATCTTGTGGACCTGTTCCGTAGGCGGCGTTTTCGCATCGATACCCGCGGCGACCGGAACGTCGGTCGGCGGCGTGTAGGGCTGGCCCCAGGCGCTCAGCGGAGTCAACTTGTATTGCTTCTGCAGCGCGTTGACGACGTCGTAATCCTTCGGACCATCGGCCTGCATCTGGGCATTCACCCAAACCCAGCGCGTGGGCGATTGGAATGTTTGCTTGATATCGGCGGGCGGCGTGCCATGCCAGTTGGGCCCGGCGATCAGGAAGTTGGCCGCGCCGGTGCCCGTGTTGCGTTTGCCGATGGAGTCAAAAACGTTGCTCCACATGTCGAAGAACGCGATGACGTAGTAACGGCCATTGGTGTCGGGGACGGAGAGCACCAGCGGCTCCTTGTCGAGGTCAGCCCAGGCGGTTGCGAATAAGGTGTCGAGTCCGGTTCTAGGGACGGCCCGAAACGAAGCGTCCGGGTAGTGCGTCATGACGGCGAACTGGTTGACGGGTGCAGCGATTTCACCTGGGGTTGTGACAGCCGTTCCCGCATCCTTGGTAAGGTCCATCACGACCAGCGGGAATCCATAGAGGTAGGCTTCGATCCCGTCGAGCCACGCCCAGCCTTCGCTGAGATACCAGTAGCCGCCCGCCAAGGCGAGAATGGCCAAGACCACGACTGCTGGAATCCAGCGTTTCCGGGTTTTGGGTTTAACTGTTGAACTGCTTGCCATTTTGGGTTAGCTCCTTCGTCAAAGACCTTGGTGAGGCGGTGTATCTCCAGCACCGTGGCACAGCGCGGCTTTGCCGCAAATGGGCCGTCCACGACCGACTCCGCTCCAAGATTTGAAGTGGCGCAGGCTCTTAGCCTGCTGAGCCGAGACTCGTCCCGGCTTTTCTTTATCGCTCGACGAATCAAACCATCCGCGTTCATCGGCGGCCAATGTTTTTGGGCTTCTGCCGCTCATTTACTTACGCTCTTGGCCCCTGGCGGCGTCCAGCTTCCGTTCAGAATCGACGGCGCTGTATCGGTGGGCCAATACAAACGCATGACGAGTGAGAATTTCCCCTTCGGCGCAGGCAGCCAGTTGGCCTCTTTGGCTTTGCCCGGTGATTCCGCTTGCAGATACATGTCGACCGAGCCATCCGGGTTAGTGATGAACTTGTTGCGCTGGCTCAGCTCGTAGCGGTTGATGGGGTTCGGCACAAAGAAGAAATCGGGGTCGTACAGTGTCAGCGACCAGAAAGCCTTGACGGGCGGGAACTGCCCCTTCTCGAAATGGACCACGTAGTTGTGATCAGCGCCGTTGTATTCGTCGCCGTTCGCGTCCTTCTGCGAGAGCGGATAGGTGGCATCTTGCGGCCGGTTCCAGCCCGGGCCCAGCATGTTGCCCATGGCGCGCAGCGGATAATCGGTGCCCCAGTTGCCGACGCCGGACGTGAAGTACAGCCAGCCATTGGTGGTCTTCGTCTCCTTCAGGAGCTTGACCATTTTCAGCAGCGCCAGCTTCGGAACAGCCTTGACGGCCCCTCTGTCGAAAGCGCCTAGCTTGCTGGGATCGTAGTCCTGACCGGGCACTAACCCGATCTTGGCCATCCGAGAAACGATCGGAGCATCCTGCGCGGTGGGCGGATTGGTCTTCATCAGCTTCGCCAACGCGGTGAAGTAGGCATCGATGTCCATCCCGTCCACTTGCTTGCGCACCGCCGTCTTCATGTCAAAGCTGGCATTGACCTGCGCCGGAGGAGGCGTATACGGCTTGCCGTAGGAACTCAGTGGAACGAGTGTGAACTTGTCCTGCGCTGCATGGACCGCGGCATAGTCCTGCAGCGTTCCGGTGCAGTAGACTCGACCCAAAATCCATACCATCCCTGTGGCGGATTTGACCTGCGTCACACCCGGCGGCAGAGTACCGGACCAGCCCGGACCGGTAATCGCGTAGGTTTGGGCCTTGGAGCCCGTGGTGGGTGGACTGGCAACCGAGAACACTTCGGAATAGCCGTCCAGCATAGGAATGATGTAATACCGATTGCCCATGTCGGGAATGCCGATGACCCAGGGCTCGCTGGAGACGTCCAGCCAAGCCTCGGTGTACAAGGTGTCGGCGTTCGGAGCGGCACAGCAGTGGTTGTCGACCGCCGGGTACGAACGCATTTTGATCATCTGCCCCATGGGGGCGTGTTCAGCGTCCGGTGCGGCCACATTGGTTTGTTGCTTGCGGACCACATCGAAAGTCACCAGCGGGTAGCCGTACAGGTACGCGTCGACGGCGGTGCTGACGGCCTCCTCCAAGTCCGGAGATTTCGCCGGTTCGTTGGAACGGCAGGCGACGAGCAAAAGGGCGGACAGCGCCGCCAGGCACAACAGTAAGCCGTTGGTACGCTTCATGAGTTTTCCTTAAGAGGTGGCGGGCCGCTCTGTACTGCTGCTCAGAGCCCGCTCGCCAAAGACACACTTCGCTAGTTATGGCTTGAAGTTGCTGTACGGACCGCCAACGCGATCGTAGGTGTTGCCAATCTCGTCCTGGGTAATATTGGTAACGCCGTTGTCGGTCATAAACTCCAGATCTTGATCAAGGATCAAGGTACGGAACTTCCAGCCCGTGGCCGGTTTTAGCCGCGAACCGAGATCCTTCAAATCTTCGAACTTCTGATTGGGGTCCTTGATGAGGCTGGCCGACTTCATCACGAACGAAGTGCCAGTGGGATCGTCCAGTATGTAGACGCGCGACCCCTTGTTGATGCCCATAGTGGTGCTACGTCTCGCTTCCATGAGGGCGTAGGAGAGATCCTTGCCTTCGCGGATCGCGTCGGGGATGGGGAACCACATGACCCAACGTGCCTTCAGGCCCTGAAAATCGCGCTCCTTGCCAAACTTCCCACCAATATGGTCGACCGTCCAGAGCCGCGGTCCGTTTTTGACGGTGCTCAGAGCGCCGTTGTCTTCCTTGACCTTATTCATGTCGATCTTGTCAAGGATTGCTGCGGGGGAGCTGTCCCCACCGCCGGCGGGGTTCGCGCCATTCAAGCCGGTCGTGTTGTAGACGCCGGCCATGAAGTTCTTCGTCAGGCCGTTGCCGAACACCAGAAGGATCTCGGTATAGCGGGTGCCCATAAGGTTTTCAAACTTCACCTCGGTGAGTTCAGCATCGTCCTTCGGCTGCGAGGCGCAACTCACGAGTACTAGACCTGCCAACATGGCTGTTGCGCCGGCGTAAAAGCCGGCGTAGCGGCGATTTATCAGGGCGGACTTCATAATTGTCTTGCTCCTAACCTTTTTGTTTTTGAATTTCCGATCGTGTACTTATCTGCTCTCTATGGAGCTGGCACAACTGTGTAATGCACTCCGTTCGCGCCATAGGCGGCGGTGAACCAAGTGTTGCCGCACAGGTAGTAGGCCTTGCCTTGTATGTCGGGCGTGACGCAGCCGCTGGGAATGACTGCGTACACACCGCCCATTTCGTAACTCGTCGTGGCGGCGTAGTTGGCACTCGCGGCGGCAGCGTTCGCGTTGGCGGCTGCGGCATTGGCGTTGGCGACGGCTACGCTCGTGGCGACCGCGGTGTTGGTGGCGCCGGCGTTGTAGCCTGCCGAATAAGCGTTGCTCGTGGCGGCGGCCGTATTAGCCGAGGCCATTGCCGCACCAGCGGCCATCCCTACCGCTGCACCTGCTATCGCTGCGCCACCGGCGGCGCAGTCATAGCAACTGGCTCCGTAGACCGCTGCCGTGGTTGGCGGATGATAACCGTAATAGGTGGTGGGATAGGCAGTGGGCGGGTGGTATGCATAAGCGGAGGTGGTTGTTCCATAAGTATTGGTATGTTCCGCTCCCCCGCCATACGCTGCCGATGTGCTTCCTCCATACGTATTGGTATGAGTAGCGCCCTCGCCATACGCTCCCGACGTACTCCCTCCGTAAGTGTTCGTGTGGCTCGTGCCGCCGCCATCGGCGGAGTGCGAAGTACTGCCGCCGTACTCGTTGGTGTGGGAGCTGCCTTCTCCGTAGGTATGCGACGAACTCGTTCCGTCGGCGCTGGTGTGCGATGTGGATCCCTCGCTATGTGAGCTGCTGCCGCCATAGCTGTTCGAGTGGGAATAGCCCGAGGCAAGGGTCGTTGCGAAATAGAAGAACGAAAACGCCGTGATGCCGACAATGGTCTTTTTCATAACAAGTTTTCCTTTTCTTTCGTTAGTTCGATTGCGACACCGAAGTGGCTGGAGTTGGTTTTACGGGTGGCCCCACCGTTGGCTTGAATCCGGGAGGCGGCTCCGGACGTGGCCGGGCAAACTCCATGTGCTTTGCGCTGGAAGCTTTGGGCGTCGTGAAGAAATCGTCAGTCACCTGAGGATCGATCTGCCAGTCGGACAGCAGCAAGTTGTGGCGCAACCGGTCAGGATCGTCCAGGAAGATCGCGTGCATGACGAGAGGCAGTTTGTCTTCGGCCCCGAGCCACATCTGTACGAACACGCCGTCGCCGGCGTAAGCCAGAATGTCGGTGGTGACCCCGCCGACTATCTTGGATTGGCCAATGTAGTAGGCGTGCTGTAATCCGGGAGCCAAGTCGCCGTACGGGTCGGAGACAATCAGATCGTCAAACGGAAAATACATCGCCGCCGTGTGGTAGATGGTTTCCAACATTTTGTCGATGGTCTTGGGCGCGTCCGCGATGGCGATCAGATTCTCGGCGGGTGTATAGGCCATCATCACTTTGCCGTCGTAATAAAACTCCGACGCCGGCCCATCACCGGTAAGGATCACGCGAAGTTTGTTGGGCCGCTGTAGCGTGACATGGTACTCGTTGGCAAAAATGACGGGCACACCTTGGCGGCTGAGGCTCTCATAGGTTTCAACAGCTGTGAATGACAGGGTGTGGGCTCCGGCCAGTCGAGTGCTTACGGCCTTCAGGAGATCAACGGCCTTGGGCTCCAGGGCAGGGCGGACCGGCGCAGCGGGTTGAGCCTGTGGAGCGGATGGCTTCTGGGCTTGCGGCTGAGCGGTCTGTGCGGCAACGATGCCGGCGCCCAGCAGAAGCGCGCCCAACCCAATAAGTGCGATTAAGCGAATTGAATGTTCTATGTTCATCATTTACCTCGATCACTGAAACATCTGAGTTATGAAACTGCGTCGCCTCGGAATACAGCACTGAACCGCGCGCGTCAGCAAGCGGACTGTCCCTAACTCACGGGAGACTCACTCCATTTGCACAGACAAACCAAAAGAAGGCCCGGCTGGCCACCATACAGAGCCTAGCCCCAAACCGGGGAGAGCAATAACTGTCACTCTCCCCTCCTCGCTAAGTCGCTATACTCTAACAGGCTGCTGAAAAAGGCCGCCTCCACTTCACCCGCTCACTATCGGGAATCTGCAACTCATTACAAACAAACACCGGCGCTTCGGAGCCGTGACCGTCAGGGAGCGGTTTTCCGCCTTTTTCAGCAA
>JBAUOG010000426.1:0-1860 GCA_049579625.1 Bryobacteraceae bacterium | reverse complement strand
ATGGCAACCTTGCGGAGTTGCGCGCGGACGGGAACCGATAAGTCGCGGCTAAATCGGCCGAGAATGGTAACACTGACACCGCGCCCCAACCTCTTCTGTGCGAGCGCAGCAATCTCTTCGCTTGTACCGGCATCCCAGAAGGGAGATGCTATCAGTAACGACTGCTGAGCACTCGCGATGACATCCAACATGCCGCTGCGTAAATCGAGGGAGCTTTCGCGGATAACATGCTCAGCAGCTGGGGCCAACATTGGCGGGAGCGAGACACAAAGATGTGTGTCTGCACTGGCGCTCTGTGATTCGTCCGCAAGAATTGCGATGGCGGACTTAATCCCTTCACGAAGCTGCTGCGTTTCGAACCACCGCTGCTTGTCGAGATCATACCGCGCGCCACGGCGCTTCACGACTCCGAGGTCGCAAAGGGCGTTTAGCGCGATCAGCGCTTCACTGTCCGCTACGGGGCGGCCCGTTGAGGTCCGCAGTCCCCGGAAGAACCTGTACCCATCGTCGGTAGCTTCATCCGGCAGAGTGGCCACAGCGGATTCAATCGCATCGAAGAGCCAGGGGTAGTTCCTCACCGCATGTACGTAATCCTTCATGCGGTGCGCCCTACGACTTCCCATAAACCCACCGTTGTGGTGTCAATCGACGCGTCGGCCCATGGGGTGTGGCCGCCCGTGAGGAAGGCTCTTGAAAGACCGTGATTGAAAGTACGGCAGGAAATTTCGGGGGAATGAAGGCACCCATGGCACGCGCCTCTGTGATCGGCGCAGTCGGGGTCATAGAGACATTCCACGGCTTCGTTGGAGATGTTCTGCAGGAATGCGGCAAGATGGTCCCGAACGAGCGTCGCGATCCCCCCGAGCTTGAAACTGCTGGAGTTGTCGTACACGACGAAACCCAGCAGCGGCAGGAAAATGTATTCGGCGACGGACGTGCGGTCTATGCCGGCGTAACGGGTGATGGCGCGCATCGCCGCATGCGAGAGGCTATGAATGAGTCCGTAGACGAGTCGCCGGATCGGCAGGGCCCAGATGTCATCCAGGAAGCGGTCATGTTCTACGGGCTCGAGCGCAGCGATGATGCGGGCGATGCCCGGAAGTTCAGGATTGGGAAGCGCGATGCCATTTGCCTCGAGCCAACGAATGACGAGGTCGGGACGCAGCGAGAGGAATACGCCTTCATGCTCGCCTTCGCGGGCGAGAATCGGAATCGTGCCGACGAGATCCGTACGGCCCAAGGCCTGCGCTGCGAATTTCTGAACGGCCGGGAAGGAGCGTATTTCGACAGGGAGGTTTCTAGCGTTGAGTTCCTCGTAGGTCGGTTCGAAGTGACGCCGCGTGTATCCGTAGGTTGCGGTGATCACTGGCAGGTCGTCAACGTACAGGACTTCGTCCAATCCCAACGCCGTTTTCAGTCGCTGGATTTCGGGAACGAGCGTTTGGACCTTTTCTTCGACGGGCACCGTGGTCACCGTGCCGCGAAACGCAAGACTCTCTTTGATGGCCTTTTCGGTGTCGGGCGAGACGTTTTGCAATAGTCCCTGCTCGGCCGGCGAAGGGGCGGAGACCTTGCCCATAGCGACATCGACGATCCGCTTCTGCAACCGTTGCTGTTCGTCGCGGTCCCCCAGGGCCTCGGCTGCCTTGAGCCGATCGGTCAGGGCCTTTATGCCGTCCGCCGCCGAAACATTCGCATCGGGACGGCGTGAGGGCGGAAGCATTTTGAAAAGCGTCGATGAGACTTGATCGTCCGCCGCTCTAAGCTGCGGGCGGTCGAGGCGGAGAATAGACAAAGTCTGTGGATAGTAGGTGTCGCTTGCGCTATAGCGTGCAAGGCGCATGGCAAGCGCCGCTACGA
>JBAUOG010000425.1:0-4234 GCA_049579625.1 Bryobacteraceae bacterium | reverse complement strand
CTCCTGGTGTACTCAATATCAAACGAAAAAGAATACTCTCTTTTGTACTTAGGCGACACCGTCTCCTCGGATTGGCCGGTATAAAGAGACTTCGGGACAACGACGTCCACTTCGTCGGATAGCCGGTCGTGCCGAGCGGCTCTACAAAGACACCTTCTGTGGCCAGCTTTGGGGAGTGCTGACCTATACTGAGTCAATACCAACGGTCCGGTAAATGCCTTTGGGCTCGATCGTTTCCGAACTGAGACTCATCGGCACGGCGGAGGTGCTCGGCGTGCGTTTTCAGTCGGCGATCCTGGTCGTGAGGCAAGGCGATACCTGGCTGAGGAATGACTTGATACGCGGGCTCGAGAATGGCGTCTAGGGACTTCCAGCGAATTGAAGCGTTGTTTTCGGCGGCCTCGGCGCTGCCTGTAAACCAGCGTTCCGAGTTTCTGCGGGATGCCTGTCGCGGGGACGTCGGTCTTCTCGCTGAAGTCGAGTCGTTGCTAAGAGCTGCTGACTCCGGTGACAACGTGCTAGACGGTTCGCCACTGTCGTCTCTCGCCGAACGCCCGAACACCCTCAAGGCCGGCGACCGGCTGGGCAATTTCCAGATTCTGGCCATGATTGGCCGCGGCGGGATGGGTGAAGTGTGGAAGGCGCGCGACTTGCGGCTGGACCGGACGGTCGCGATCAAGACCGCGAACGAAAAGTTCACCGACCGCTTTGAACGCGAAGCCCGAGCCATCGCCGCGCTGAACCATCCCAACATCTGCACGCTTCACGATGTCGGACCTAATTACCTAGTCATGGAACTGGTGGACGGCGAGACCTTGGCCGCGCGCTTGAGGCGCGGCAAACCGTCCCTCGATCAGACCATCGAATATGCAGCGCAGATCGCCTCGGCGTTAGCGGCCGCCCATGCCAAGGGCATCATTCATCGCGACCTGAAGCCGGGCAACGTCATGGTCACAAAAGCCGGCGTGAAGGTTCTGGACTTCGGGCTCGCAAAATCGGCGCAGGATGAGACCCTCACGATGGCCAACGCTGTCATGGGTACGCCGGGATACATGGCCCCGGAGCAACGGGAAGGCAAGGCATGCGACGCGCGCACGGACATCTACGCGCTGGGTCTGGTGCTGTTGGAAATGGCCACCGGCGCGCGGGCGCAGCCGGGCGAGCGGGCCCAGTTCGATTCGCTGCCGGAAAGGCTGGCTCACATAGTGAAGGGGTGCTTGGCCCCGGATCCGGACAATCGTCTTCAGTCGGCACAGGACGTCAAACTGGAACTCGAGTGGATTCGCGATGCAGGCCTGGAGCCTTCGGAGCCGGAAGGTGCGATCCCTACCGCTCGGTGGCATCGAGCGCTGCCCTGGGTGCTGTTCGGCGCGACGGCGCTCGGATTCGCCGCGTTCGCATGGGTTCACGAGACTGGGATGGAGAGTACGGGTCGCGCAGAACCCTTGCGATTTCAGATCGCTCTGCCTAAGACGCCCGCCTTGCGACCAACCGGGGCACTCGCGCTCTCCCCGGACGGGCGGCAGTTGGCCTTTATTGCAACCAGTGCCGACGGCATACCACGCATATGGATTCGTGCCCTGAATTCGCTTGAAGTGCGTCCCCTGCCGGGCACGGAATCCGCAGGTAGCCTCTTGTTCTGGAAGCCCGATAGCCGGTTCATCGCGTTCGACTCCGGCAAAGAACTGAAAAAGATTGATATTTCCGGCGGGGCGGCGGAAGCCGTGTGTGGCCTGAATTTGACGGGAATTGGCGGCTCGTGGAGCGCGGACGGTGTTATCGTCTTTGGGCAGTTTGGGGGGCCTATCATGCGGGTCTCCGCGGCGGGTGGTGTTGCGACGCCAGTTACGGTTCTCGATTCGGCGCACGGAGACATCGCGCACACAGAGCCGCGGTTTCTCCCGGATGGGAGACACTTCATTTACCTGCGCGACCTGGCCGGGGATGCCGGCATCTGGGCAGGCTCGCTCGATGTAAAGCCCGGGGAGCAGGATTCCAGGAGACTCGTTCAGGCAGATTTGGGCGGCACATACGCCCCATCTTCTAAGCCCGGCTTCGGGTACTTGCTCTTCCTGCGCGGCCACACGCTGATGGCGCAACCTTTCGATGCCCGCCATCTCAAGATTTCCGGAGACCCGGTTCGGGTGGTGGAAGAACCGCTGGCCGAGTATTGGGACGCCGGCGCCCTCTCGGTTTCGGCCAACGGAACGCTGGCTTACTGGCCCGGAAGTATGGAAAGCCAGCTTACCTGGTTCAACGCGCAAGGCCAGATTGTGGGCACGGTAGGGAGTCCGAGTCCTTACCTCTCTCTCGCTCTTTCGCGGGACGGGACGCGAGCCCTGGTGTCCAAGTCTGATCCCGGTTCGATCCACTCTCTGTGGCTGGTCGACATGTCACGGGGTACCAGCGCAAGGGTTGAGCTTGATCCACTGAAGGACGGCATGAGCGGCGTTTGGGCCGCGGACGGGCGCGGCATCATTTTCGGTTCCACGCGCTCCGGCCATCTGTCAGACATTTTTGAGAAACAGATGGGTGGCGCGGCAGACCCTGAGGCACTGATCACGTCCAACGAGGACAAGTACCCTTTGAGTGTGTCGCCCGATGGGCACTTCTTGCTGTATGTCAGGGTGGGTGGGGTGCCGTCAAATAAATTGTGGGTGCTTCCGCTTCAAGGCGGCCGGAAGCCGGTGCCGTTGCTTCGGACGGAGTCTGATGCGCCTGACGCCCGTTTTTCTCCCGATGGGCGCTGGGTCGCGTACGTATCGAACGAATCGGGCCGTTTAGAAGTTTACGGTCGTGCGTTCTCGCCAGACGCTCTGGGGCAAGGAATTTCGAATCTCGGCGTCCCCCAGCGGATTTCCGAGAAGGGCGGCTCTAGTCCCGTATGGCGGGAGGACGTAAAGGAACTGTACTTCATCGACCAAGACAGCAAGTTGATGGCGGTAACGCTCTCCGCGGGGTCTGCCTTCCAGGCGGGTGCTCCGAAGGTCCTCTTTCAGGCCCCGCCGGGCGCGTGGGCTCCCTCGCCCTACGGCACGCGCTTCTTGTTCCTGGTGCCGGAGACGCAGGAAGCGGCGCCCTTCACGATTGTCCTCAACTGGCAGGCCGGGCTGAAGAAATGAAGTCGACGGCCAGCCGGATCATTGACCCGACGGCTCGACCTCGGCTCTTAGTAACTTGACCAGTAATGCCATGTTCTTGACGTGGATGGCGGGATTCCGGTCCGGATGGTCGGCCACCCAGAAGTTATCTCGAAAACGGCGTTCTAGTCCACGTCGCCCTGCACGGATGTATCTCCTCAAGGAAGACCTTCGGCCCGCGACACCCCAATCCGACCGTTCTCCGCGTGAATCGTTCGGGAGGAACCAGCGACAGGGAAGCCGCTGACAGGGGAAACCGGTTTTTCAGAGACAACCAGAACATGCAGGTAGTTTCTCGTTTTCGCCGATTCGCTCATGGCGAGCTTTCGGAGTTATTTCTTCGATACAACGCAATTTGCGGACCTGATACGCGAATGTTGCGAGCAGGGAGATGGTAGTGTCCTAAATTTGCAGATCTAGGACACTACCCGCCGCTGCATCAGCGTGCCAAAGCAAGTTACACTTCAAAGGTGAGGGCCTTAACTGTTATCGGGCCGCTGTTGCTGTTTCCGTTATTTGCGAACTCGCAAGGAACGAAGATCAGTACCGCCGCCGATCGAGACTCAGCCGAGCGCCTTGGTGCGCTGCCCGCCAGTTTCAGCGGTCAAATGACTTGCGCCCACTGCCCGGGCTATGAGCTGAACCTTTTTCCGGACGGGGCCTACTTTCTTCGAGTGACATATATTGAGAGCCCCGGCGCGCGGTATGAGCAGATGGGCCGTTGGGTCGTGTCGGATGGCGGAGGGAAGCTAACCCTTATGCTCGATGGCGAGCCCCTTGAACAGTTCGAAGTGAAGAGCGCCGCCCGGTTGAGAAGACTCAACATGCAGGGATACGAGAGTGACTCGAAGCTCAACTACGATCTCCAACGAACGCTGCCGTTTGAACGACTCAAGCCGCGTTTGGAGATGCGCGGCATGTTCCGCGAGGGGCCCGATGCGCCGAACTTCACCGAGTGCGAGACTGGTCAGCGCTGGCCTGTGGCGATGGAGGCCGACTACAACGCGCTCGAGAGCGCTTATCTTACGACACAGCGACAGCCGGGAGAGGATCTGCTCGTCACGGTCGACGGTCAGGTGACCATTTCCCCCGGA
>JBAUOG010000424.1:0-4865 GCA_049579625.1 Bryobacteraceae bacterium | reverse complement strand
CTAAATCCCCACGTATTGGGAAGGAACACTATGCCAAAGCGATTTTATGAGAAGGACGGCAGCCTCGCGCCCCTGAAGGGCAAGACGGTAGCCATTATCGGATACGGAAGCCAGGGCCATGCCCACGCTTTGAATCTGCGCGATTCGGGCGTGAACGTCGTGGTGGGCCTGTATGGAGGGAGCAAGAGCAAGGCGAAAGCCGAGGCCGCGGGTCTTGCCGTGTATTCGGTGGCGGATGCGGCGAAAAAGGCCGACGTGATCATGATTCTTCTGCCCGATCACGTGCAAGGCGATACCTATCGCCGCGAGATTGCGCCGCACTTGACCGAAGGCAAGACGCTGATGTTCGCCCATGGCTTCAACATCCACTTCAACGAGATCAAGCCGCCCGCCGACATCGATGTTTCCATGATTGCGCCAAAGGCGCCGGGTCACCGCGTGCGTGAGCTCTTCACCGAAGGCGTTGGCGTGCCCGCCCTGGTGGCGATCGCGCAGGATGCATCGGGCAAAGCGCTCGAGAATGCCCTGGCCTACGCTTTGGCACTGGGATGCCTGAAGGCGGGTGTAATTGAAACCACCTTCAAGGAAGAGACGGAGAGCGATCTGTTCGGTGAGCAAGCCGTCCTCTGCGGCGGCGTCAGCGAGCTGATCCGCGCCGGTTTCGAAACGTTGACGGAAGCCGGCTATGCCCCGGAAATTGCATACTTCGAGTGCCTGCACGAGCTCAAGCTGATCGTTGACCTTATTTACGAAGGCGGCCTCGGCTACATGCGCTACTCCGTCTCCGATACGGCCGAGTACGGCGACTATACACGCGGGCCCCGGATCATCAACGAAGAAACACGCAAGGAGATGAAGAAGATTCTCAGCGAGATCCAGAGCGGCGAATTCGCGCGCACGTGGCTGGCAGAGAACCGCGCTGGACGGAAGAACTTCCTCGCTATGCGGGAAGCAGCGAAGGATCAGCCGATTGAGAAAGTAGGCGCCGAGCTGCGATCCATGATGACCTTCCTCAAGAAGCGCAAGGAAGCCGGCGTTCCGCAAGAAACCGTCGTCACCGCCTAGGGCGACGATACAACGCGAGCACTCGAAAAAGGCGGCCGTTAAGGCCGCCTTTTTCTTTTGCGTTTTTGCGCGATACTATAAAACATATCTTTGGGAAAATGTCGTTTGGAAAGCTGTGGAAAAGCAGGTGAGAACGATGCTCCCGGCGGGTACAGTTGAGCATTCTCTTGTGAATTTGATTTTTCAAAAGGATTGGTACTTGTTCCAATTCCAGTAGTTGGCTACCTTAACTTAGTCCTCCCTGTCCATGGCGACGCGCGAAATATCGATTGAGCAATCCCTTCCGGTAAATCTGGATGCGGAGCGCTTCGTGCTCGGCGCGATCCTCACTGACGAATCCGCCTTCATCCGGATCGCCGGCACGCTCGCAGCCGAAGACTTCTCGCTTGAGAAGCATCGTCGCATCTTCCAGCGGATGGCTGACCTGCACGAGTCGGGCCAGGTCATCGACCGTGTCACCCTCGCCAACGAGCTGATGAGGCACGGCGAGTTGCAGTCGGTGGACGGCGTCAGTTACCTGGTTTCACTCGACGACGGGCTGCCGCAGATCACCAGCATTGAGAGCTACGTCAGCATCGTCAAGGAAAAGGCGCTGCTGCGGAAGATCATCACAGTCTCGCAGGACATGATCGACCGCTGTCTGGTGAGCGGCGAAGACGCGTACGAGATTCTGGGTTCGGCCGAAGATGCCCTGATGAAGCTGGGGGATGCCGAATCATCCACCGGCCTGGCGAGTCCGAAGCAAATCATCGAGGACTTTGCCGGTGGCGTGAATGCCTTCCTCGACACCAGCAAACGGATTAAGGGCATCAGCACCGGCTATGTCAAATTCGACGAGCTGACGGGCGGTCTGCGCGAAGGCGAGTTGGTTATTCTGGCGGCTCGCCCGGCAATGGGCAAGACGGCGTTCGCGCTGAATATCGCGCAGCATGTGGCGACCAATCGGCACAATCCCAAAGCGGTAGCGGTTTTCTCGCTCGAAATGTCGAAAGAGTCGCTGCTAACTCGTATGCTGTGCGCTACGGCGCGCGTGGATCAACAGCGTTTCCGAGCCGGCTTCCTCAGCTCCCATGAGCGGCATAGCTTGCAGGACTCGATGTCGAAACTGGTCGAGGCGCCTTTGTTTATCGACGATACAGCAGGCACCAACCTGATGGACATCCACTCGAAACTGAGGCGACTGCAGGCCGAGCAGGATCTCGGTTTGGTGGTCGTGGATTATCTCCAGCTCATGCAAGGCCGGGGCCGCTTTGAGAACCGCGTGCAGGAGATCAGCTCCATGTCGCGCGGCCTGAAGCTGATGTCGAAGGAGCTGAAGGTACCCTTCCTGGTGCTCTCCCAATTGAGCCGTGCACCGGAGACCCGCATCGGCGATCATCGCCCGATGCTCAGCGATCTACGCGAATCGGGAAGCATCGAGCAGGACGCCGACCTGGTGGCATTCATCTTCCGCGAAGAAGTCTACAAGCCCGACAATGCCAGCTTGCAGGGAATCGCCGAACTGATCCTCGCCAAGCAAAGAAACGGTCCCACCGGGCGGATAAAGCTGGTATTCCTGAATAAATTCACGAAGTTCGAAAATCCAGCCGAAGGCATGGACGATATGCCCCCATCCGAATAGCGGGCGCGGTCGTTGCTGAGAAGGGCGGCAAAAATCCTAGCACTGAACCGCGCGCGTCAGCAAGCGGATTCGGGGAACGAGTTTTCAAACGAACGGCTCCGTTCGTGTTCGCTCGCTGACGCGCGCGGTTCAGTGCTGGAGTTTTCAGACAGACTCTGGCGCATACGGAGTCCCGAGGTGCTCAGTCGACGAGCCCTTGCTTCACGGCGAAGCGCACCAACTCGCCCGTGGAGTGCAGGTTCAGCTTCTCCATGATCTTCCCGCGATGCGAATCGACGGTGTATACGCTGAGGTTCAGCCGGGTGGCAACCTCCTTGTTAGTTTTTCCCTCGGCGATTAATTGGAGCACTTCACGCTCGCGCGAGGAAAGCAGATCCAGCGGGTTGGTGATGTTCTGCCGGTAATCACTAAGCAGCGTGCCTGAGATGGCAGGGCTGATGTAGCCATCGCCGCGAGCAACCGCTTGGATTGCGCTGATCAACTCCGTGTCGATCGCGTCCTTGAGAATATAGCCGCGCGCTCCGGCTTTGAGGATCTCGCGTACGTAGACCGCTTCCTTGTGCATGCTCAGAACCAGCACCTTCGTCCGCGGCGAGACCTCACGCAGGCGGCGTGTAGCCTCTATACCGTTCAGCTCGGGCATGGCCACGTCCATCAGGATGACATCAGGTTTCAGCTTTTCGGCCAACTCCAGAACCTCGCGGCCATTGGCGGCTTCGCCGATGACCTGAAGGTCGCCATGCGACGAGAGGATCAGCTTGAGGCCCTGGCGAACAATCGTGTGGTCGTCGGCCAGCAGGATCTTGGTTACAGGGTCGGGCACGTCACCTCAATCTTGACACCATCTCCGGGCGAGCTCAGTAACCGGAACGTTCCATTGGCTCCGCGCGCGCGCGTTTCCATCCCGACCAGCCCGAGACCGGTAGGACCGCGCGAAGTCGCCGCCGTGAAACCCTTGCCGTTGTCCCGAATGGACAACGAGACGCTGCGCTCCTTGCCGACTAGATCGATGTCCACCCGCGTTGCCTGCGAATGGCGAGCGACGTTGGTAAGCGCTTCCTGTGCGATGCGAAACAGGTGCGTCTCGGTGGAGTCGGCGAGTCGGCGTCCTCCCAGATCCGAGTGATATTGAACTTCGACGCCCGTACGCTCCGCAAAGTTGTCGGTCAGCCAGCGCAGGGCCGCGTCTAATCCGAAGTCGTCCAATATGGTGGGCCGCAGCAACTGTGAGAGCTCGCGCACATTCTTCACCGCGTTGTCGACAATTTGCAGGCAATCGTCCACGCGAGTTGTATTGGGAGTCTCACGCAGCGAAGAGAGGTTGGCCTTCAGAGCTGTGAGTTCCTGGCCTAATTCGTCATGCAGTTCATGCGAGAAGCGTCGCGCGATCTGTTCCTGGCTCTCGAGTACTTGCAACTGCACTGTTCGCAGATCACGCGCTTGCTGCTCGAGGCGGCGAAACACCTCCGCCGACGCGCGCACCGTGAAGAAGGCGCACACCAAAGACAGCAGCACGCAAGTTGCGAACAGCTCGACTGTGAAGCGGAGCAGCCCATGGCCTTCCTTCAAGATGTTTTCACGGGCGTGGCTGGCCTGGACGGCCGCCGCTTCAAGCGCACTTTGCATCTCAGTATGCGATTCAGTGAGTTGGTTGAGTATGTCCTCTTTCTTAATCAGGTCGGCCCGCCGCGCGAGCTTTAGGCGGCGGTCATTCAACACATCCTGTTGCTTCTGTAAGCGCTGGATCAGGGTTTGGGCGGTGGTCTGGCCGCTTGCGAATGCACTGGCATTCTGGTCGATCTGGCTCACCGCACGGACGGCCACCAGCAGCGCGGACAGCAACAGAAGCACTGAAACGCCCGAGCCGATCAGCAGAAGCCGTTGAAAATACGGTTGGGTAATGGTTTGACGGGACTCCACGATTACGAGTCTTTCATTAAGATTCGCTTTGCGCTATCCCGAAAACACGGGATCAAGATAGACCTTTCGAGGCGATGGCCTCAAAACCCAATCCCAGGCACAGTGGTTATGTGAGCGGCGGAGAACGAAATCGCCGACACCACAAGGAGAAATGAAAATGAAAAAGCTATTTGTATCGACCCTTTTGACCGCGATGGCAGTTCCCGTGATGATGTTTGCACAGGCGCCCTCCACAGACACCAAGCCCACGTCCACGACC
>JBAUOG010000423.1:0-3969 GCA_049579625.1 Bryobacteraceae bacterium | reverse complement strand
GGCGTGATGCCGAGCGCGAAGATCGTCATCCGGCGCAGCATGCCGCCGCTGAACAGATCGAAGTAGCTAAGAAAGCCACCCGCATTGCGAGTGAAGAAGTCTTCAAAACGGTGCGTGTCGATGCCGGGAGTCGGGATGTACGCACCAATCCGGTAGACCGCCAGTAGGCCGAGTGTGAAGAGCACTCTCTTGCGGAGATCCGGGATCCGGAACACGTTTGCGAGAGCTTCAAAAAACTTTGTCATGGACGTTCGATGGCCGCCTGAATCAGTTCTGAGTTGAAAATACCAGCTTATGCCGCCGGCGTTGGGGCTGCCGGGGGCGCGATCACTTCGGCAGCGCCGCCAGCTTTCTGAATTTTGTCGAGCGCTGTCTTGGAGAACACGTGAGCATGGACCGTGATCTTGCGGGTGAGTTCACCGTTGGCGAGAATCTTGAGTCCGGCATTTAGCTTCTTGATAACGCCGGCCGCGAGAAGCGACTGGGGAGTGAAGGAATCTCCTTCCAGTTTCTCGAGCTGGCCGACATTCACGATGGTGTATTCCTTGCGGAAGATATTGGTAAATCCACGCTTCGGGAGGCGGCGATGCAACGGCATCTGGCCACCCTCAAAGCCGCGCATTTTGCTATAGCCGGAGATGGACTTGGCGCCTTTGGCGCCACGGCCGGAATACTTACCGCGGCCGGATCCCATGCCCTGCCCGATGCGCTGTCTCTTTTGTTTTTGTCCCTTGGGGGGCCGCAGATTGCTTAAATTCATTTGCCTAACCGCCTTCACTAACCAGCTTTGCTATGTGGCTCGAAACGAAACACGAAACCAATTATTCCTTGACGATTTCAAGCAGGTGGGGAACCTTCGCCACCATGCCGCGGAAACCTGGGGTATCGGGGCGCACAACTGTCCTGTTGAGCGTATGGAGACCCAGGCTCTTGACGATGTTCTTGTGCTTTTGCGGTGCGCAGATTACGCTGCGCACATACTTGATTCTGATAGTACCTTCCGCCATAACCGCCTCAGTTCCTTTGATAACGATCTAGAGCTTCTCGAACGGCAATCCGCGCATATCGGCGATGGTCGCCTTGTCGCAGAGCTGCTCAAGCGCGTTGATAGTGGCCTTCACAACGTTATGAGCGTTGTGAGAACCGATGGACTTGGTGAGCACGTTCGGAATGCCGACGGCTTGAATGACGGCGCGCACCGGACCACCGGCGATTACGCCGGTACCAGCAGGCGCGGGCTTGAGCAGCACCAAACCGCTACCGAACTTGCCGAGCACCGGATGGAGAATGGTAGTCTCGAGCACGTTGACCTTACGCAGGTTCTTCTTGGCGGCCTCGATACCCTTCTTGATGGCGGAAGGAACTTCCTTCGCCTTTCCCGTGCCGTAGCCAACGATCTTTGCGCCAGGGTCGCCAACGACCACAAGCGCCGAAAAGCTCATATTCTTACCGCCCTTGACAACCTTCGTCACGCGGTTAATGCTAACGACCTGTTCCTTGAGGTTCAGGGTTTGTGCGTCAATACGCTTGGTTATTCCGTTAGATGCCATTCTGATTAGAACTCCAGTCCCGCTTCGCGGGCTGCGTCGGCAAGGGCCTTAACGCGGCCATGGTACAGGTAACCGCCACGATCGAAAACAACTTTCGTGACGCCTTTTTCTTTAGCGCGCTCAGCGACGGCTTTGCCGATCAGCTTTGCGCCTTCCACGTTGCCGCCCTTACCCCGCAACGTTTTCTCAGTGGACGCGGCGGCAGCCAAGGTATGACCCTGCGCGTCGTCGATGACCTGAGCATAGATGTGATTCACACTGCGGAACACGGCGAGGCGCGGACGCTCCTCGGTGCCGGCCACGCGGCGGCGAATCCGTTTGTGAATACGACTGCGAATGTCTGCTCTAGAATCGCGTGCCATTACGCTTTAGCTCCCGCTCCGGTCTTTCCGGCCTTCTTACGGAGTACTTCTCCGGTGTAGCGCACACCCTTGTTCTTGTACGGATCGGGCGGACGCAGCGCGCGGATCTGCGAGGCGACGTGGCCAATCAGCGCTTTGTCGAAACCCGTTATCGTTACGTGAGTGAGTTTGGCGTCCACCTTCATGTCAATGCCCTTCGGCAACAAATACTCAATGGGATGCGAGTAGCCCAGGATAAAGGTGGCCACATTGCCCTTGACGTCGGCTTTGAAGCCGGTGCCGATGATATCGAGTTCGCGCACGAACCCGGTGGAGACGCCTTCAATTGCGTTAGCGGCAAGGGCACGGGTGAGACCGTGCAAAGCCGCGAGCTTGTCGGAATCGCGGTGAATTTCGAGCGTTGTGTCTTTCTGCTCTAACGTGAGGCCGGCCGGGATTGGGACGGATAGTTTGCCCTTGGGTCCCTCGACTTCAAGCGTATCGCCCAGCTTGAGTTTGACGCCCTTCGGCAGTGGAATCGGTTTTTTTCCTACGCGTGACATGACTAATTCCTATTAATAGACCTGGCAGAGAACTTCGCCGCCAACGCCTTCTTTGCGAGCCGTGGAACCGGTCATCACACCCTTCGGCGTTGTGAGGATGCTAATACCGAGACCACCCAGGATACGTGGGATTTCCTTGCTGCCAAGGTAGGCGCGGCATCCCGGGCGCGAAATGCGCTCAATGCGGGAAATAACCGGCGCGTTGGCAGGCGTGTATTTCAGATAGATACGGATGGAGCGCTTGGCGCCGTCTTCCGTCATCTTGTAGTTGAGGATGTACCCTTCTTCCTTGAGAATCCGGGCGATTTCCATCTTGAGCCGCGAGGCTGGTACGTCGACCTTTGCATGGCGCGCAGAGAGTGCATTTCGCACTCGCGTCAGCATGTCGGCAATGGGGTCTGCTGTCATTGTTTCTTACTCAGCACCTTTCATTGTTGTTTCTTGATTAACCGGCCTTGGCCAGCTCTACTTACCAACTAGCCTTGGTGACACCTGGGATTTCACCCGCCAGCGCCAGCTTCCGGAAGCAAATCCGGCACAAGGCAAACTTGCCGAGATAGCCGCGCGGACGGCCGCAGGACTTACAACGGTTTCGCAGCCGCACCTTGAATTTCGGCTTCTTTAGTTCTTTCGCGATTTTTGCAGTGGTTGCCATCGATTTACCTTGCTCGTTTCTGTGCTACTGGCGGAAGGGCATGCCCATAAGCCTCAGCAGCGCCAGGCCTTCGGCATCGGTCTTGGCGGTCGTGGTGATGCAGATATTCATGCCTTTCACCTTTTCCACCTTGTTGTAGTCAATCTCGGGGAAGATCATCTGATCTTTCAGGCCGAGCGTATAGTTGCCGCGTCCGTCGAAGGACTTGGGGGAGACACCGCGGAAGTCACGCACGCGGGGCAGCGCCACATTCATGAGGCGATCGAGAAATTCCAGCATACGGTCGCCGCGCAACGTCACCATGCAGCCGATGGACATCCCTTCGCGGAGCTTAAAAGCGGCGATGGATTTCTTGGCCTTGGTCACAACCGGCTTCTGGCCGGCAATGGTGGCCAACTCACTCACCGCGCCGTCCATCAACTTACTGTTGCCGGTGGCTTCGCCGAGACCGATGTTGAGGGAGACCTTCTGAACTTTAGGCACCGCCATCGGATTCTTGTAGCCAAACTCCTTCACCAAGGCCGGAACAACGGTCTTGGCATAGTGTTCGTGTAATCTTGCTTTCGTCGCCATTTCTCTAACTCTTTCCCTTGGCCGATTCCAAACGGCCTGCAACTTCCTTCAATCTCTGGTTACTTCTTGTCAATCGTTTCGCCGGTCTTGCGGGCGACCCGAACGCGGCGGCCGTCGGCGCCGATCTTGTAGCCAACCCGGGTAGGCGTGCCGGCCGTGGTCAGCAGCATCACGTTCGATGAATCCACCGGCATCTCACGGTCGGCGATGCCGCCCTTGATCTGCTTGGACGGATTGGGACGCGTGTGCTTTTTCACAACCATGGCGCCCTCAACGGTGACCTTGCC